>DATEGN010000521.1:0-10407 GCA_035280125.1 Gemmatimonadaceae bacterium
CCGCATCAACATCGTCACGAGATGGCAAGCCCTCGAGTACGTGACGAGCCAAAACCTCGATCGGCGAGCATTCTCCCTGCTCGATTGCATAACGGTTGTGCCGGGAGCTGTCGGCGCGTGGCGGCGATCGGTCGTCCATCAGGTGGGCGGATTCCGCGAAGACACTCTGGCCGAAGACCAGGATCTCACGCTCGCGGTGCGCCGAGCCGGTTACTCGGTGGCGTACGCCGACGGCGCCATCGCGCTGACCGAAGCGCCGGATACGCTCCGCGCACTCGCGCGCCAACGTTTCCGATGGTCGTTCGGGACGCTCCAGTGCGCCTGGAAGCATCGCGGTACCCTCTTCCGACGCCGCTACGGGACGTTGGGCTCGATCGCGATGCCTAACGTCTGGCTCTTTCAGTTGCTGCTTCCGGCGCTCTCGCCCATCGCTGACTTGATGTTCGTTTTCAGCCTGCTCTCGGTGTGGGCCACGCGCACCTCGCATGGCGCGACGTATGCCCTGGTGAATCTCGAGCAGGTGCTGACGTATTATGCCGTGTTCCTGCTCGTGGACTGGGCTGCGGCAATGATTGCGTTCCTGATGGAGCCGCGTGAAGACCGTCAGCTCACGTGGCTCATCTTCATCCAGCGCTTCGCCTATCGACAGATCATGTACTGGGTCGTCGTGAAATCATTTGCAGCCGCGATTCGTGGTCATGTCGTCGGTTGGGGTAAGCTCGAGCGGAAGGCGACTGTCGAGCTGGAGGCAATGGAGGCCGGTCGCAGCGCGTGAGCGGCGATCGAATTCCGGCCTTCGTCAACAGCGCAGCCGGGACTGCCGACGACGCCTCCGAAGCCCTCGGTAAATCCGGAGCTTTTCAGGTCGAGCGTGTCGCACCAGCGGAGCTTGCGGCAAGCGTTCGTCGCGCCGTGGAGAGCGGCGCACCTCGCGTTCTCGTCGCCGGCGGCGATGGCTCCATCGCTACGGCTGCCGAAGCCTTACGCGGAAAGCGGTGCGAGCTCGCGATTTTGCCCGGGGGAACGCTCAATCATCTCGCGCAAGACCTGGGTCTACCGTCGGATCTCGACGAAGCGGCTCGAGTCGCCGCCGGCGCCACGACGCGCACCATCGACGTCGCTGAAGTCAACGGCCGCGTCTTTCTCAACACGAGCTCCGTGGGCGTGTACGTCACGTACGTGCGTATGCGCGACCTCCTCGAACGTCGTCTGGGATATTGGCTGGCGTCGGCCGCGGCGGCGTTCCGGATTCTTTTCCGCCTTCGCACGTTCCGTGTAACGCTCGAGGTGAATGGCGAGGAACGCGAATACATCACGCCGCTCGTGTTCGTCGGCGTCGGTGAGCGCGAGCTTCGTTTGCCGAGCCTCGGCGCTCGGGTGCCCGACGGCCACGCCGGTTTGCACGTGATGGTGGTGCAGTCGCGCACCGCGGGCCGAGCGCTCGCCTTGGCCTTTGCCGCCGCAGCCCGCGGTCTTCGCGCTGCGTCCGAGACGCCGTCGATGCAAGACTTCCTCGTCGACTGCGTGCGGATCGAGCCGAAGAAGAACGTGCTCGCGTGGCACATCGCCGTGGATGGCGAGATCGTACGCGTCAAGCCGCCGCTCGAGTATAGGCTCGTTCGCGAGGCTTTGAGGGTGGTGGTGGAGGGCGAATACGCCGAGCGAAAAAGTGACTGATCGGTCCAGGTACTTCCGCGATATTTGGCAAAGGGGGTCGTGCCGTGTAAGGCGGCGTTGTGTCGTGTGAGCTCACGTTCGTGTCATACAAAGTCACGTTCGTGTCATGCAGAGCTGCGTTTGTCTGATGCGAAGCTGCGTTTGTCTGATGCGAAGCCGCGTTTCCGTTAGGCGGAGCGATGTTCGAGTCGTGTGGTAGTCGCCTTCGTGTCGTGTGTAGCCGCCTTCGTGTCGTGTGTAGCCGCCTTTGTGTCGTGTGAAGCCGCCTTCGTGTCGTGAGCAGTCGCCTTCGTCTCGTGTGAAGCCGCCTTCGCGTCGGGAGGTGCGGCGTTCACCTGACCAACCAGTCAGGTTGATGGCTAACATTGCGACGTTCGGGTCGAATGGTGTCGCGTTGCACTCGTGTTGAGCCGACTTCGCGTTCCATTTCGCGCGCTTCGCCTCGGGAAGTGCCGCCTTCGCGGTCGGCTTTGTCGCGAGCGCGCGCGTTTTTGCCGCGTTCGTGTGCAGAGTTGCCACGTTCGCATGCAGAGTTGCCACGTTCGTGTGCAGAGTTGCCGCGTTCGCCTTCGACGTTGGAACGTTCGTCTTTTGTGCCGCACACGCGGCGGCATTGCGCGGCCGCGTGGCGCTCGAACGGCTGCTGGATGCGATCGTACCAGGGCACGCGCCCCATGTCGCTGGAAATGTCGATGACCCCTTTCAGCGATGCGCGTAGCATACGGAACGCAGCGTGGAGTTGGTTGTCCGAGGTGGACACGACTGATCGCACGGGTGCCGCGACCGCGGCTCGTTTTCGTCCGGTGAAGAAGGCTTCGACAATGACCTCGAACTGCGTTTGCCACACGTCGTCCAGGTGACAGCGAAAGATCTGGTGGAGCTCGTCGAGGGCGTCCTTGGCGCGTCGTTCCGTGAGCACCGGCGCGTCGTCGTTGCCCCGGTCTCCCATTCACGCCGTTCGCGGTCTTCAAGATCCAGTTCCCGACGCGTACGTTACCCTGTGAACTTCGAGCTCCCCTTGTTCCCGCTACCTGCCGTTCTCTTCCCGGGGATGGCCTTGCCTCTTCACATCTTCGAGCCCCGGTATCGCCAACTCGTTGCCGATTGTACGGAAGGGGGAGAAGGACGTTTCGGCATCACCCTTCTTCCGGAGGGAGTCGCCGAAATGGAGATCACGCCGGGCACGGTGGGCTGCGTTGCCGAAATCGTGAATCGGGAGACGTTGCCGGATGGCCGCTCGAACATCCTCGTTCGCGGCGCCGAGCGCTTCGCACTCGTGTCGTTCCTGAGCTCGCCGCATCCCTATCACGTGTGCAACGCGGCGCCCGTCGAGGACGAGTTCGAGATCGGCACCGAGCTCGATACGCTTGCGGAGCGCGTGCGCGATGTGTTCCGTCGCGTCGCGCGCGCCGCCCGCACGTTGGCCGACGATCCCGATCCGCTCCCCGAGCTCCCCGACGAGGCGTCGAATCTCTCGTTCGCGATCGCCTCGATGATCGACATCGGGATTGACGCGCGACAGGAGATTCTGGCATCGCGCTCCCCGACCGAGCGCCTGCGCCATCTCGACGGCGTTCTCACCACGGCGTTGGACACGATCGTTGGCCGAGCGCAGCTCCACACGATCGCCAAGACGAACGGCCGCGGCGCACACACGCAGCAATGACGACAGGAGCTCCAGCGGAAGCGCATAACGGGGCAATCGACGGCGCACTCGCCGAACGCCTGGCGAGTATCGTGGGCGAGCGACGCGTTCTCTTTCGACCGGGCGAGCTTCTCGCCTATAGCTCCGATGGGCTTCCCGGCTACTTCAAGCGACCGTCCGTCGCGGTTTTCCCTGGAACGGGCGACGAAGTCGTCGCGGTTGTCCGCGAGCTCGCGCGCAGCCACGTGCCGTTCGTACCACGCGGTGCGGGTACGGGGCTCTCGGGCGGTGCGCTCGCCGACGGCGTCGTGTTGCTCGGCCTGAATCGGCTGACGCGCATTCTTGCTGTCGACGTCGAGAACCGGCTGGCCGTCGTCGAGCCAGGCGTCGTCAACGTCGCGCTGTCGCGCGCGGTGAGTGTGCATGGCCTTCAATACGCACCCGACCCATCGAGTCAAGCGGCGTGCACGATTGGCGGCAACGTCGCCGAGAATGCAGGCGGACCGCACTGCCTCAAGTACGGTGTCACGCTCAATCACGTCGTTGCGCTCGAGGTCGTGCTGCCTAACGGCGAAGTCGCCATGCTCGGTAATCCGATCGGCGAATCGGACGGCTACGATCTCGTCGGGGCGTTTGTCGGCTCCGAGGGTTGCTTCGGTGTCGCGACAGAGATAACCGTGCGACTGACCCGGCTGCCGCAAGCCATTCGCACCTTGCTCGCGGATTTCTCTTCGATCGACGCCGCTGCGCGCGCGGTTTCGTCCATCATCGCCAGCGGCATTCTTCCCGCCGCGCTCGAGATGATGGATGCGGGAACGATTCGCGCCGTCGAGGCGTCGATCTATGCCGCGGGATATCCCACTGATGCCGCCGCGGTGCTGCTCGTCGAGCTCGATGGACCAGCCGCGGGCCTCGACGCCGACGTCGCGGACGTCGTTCGGCTGTCACGCGAAGCCGGCGCGCGCACGGTGCGCGTTGCGAGCGACGAGACCGAGCGCGCCAAGCTCTGGCAAGGGCGAAAGAAGGCGTTCGGCGCGATGGGCCGTATCTCGCCGCACCTCGTGGTTCAGGATGCGGTAGTGCCGCGCACGAAGCTGCCTGCAATGCTGGCGAGGATTCACGAGATCGCCGAGCAATATCGCGTCATCGTGTGCAACGTCTTCCACGCAGGCGACGGCAACCTGCATCCCAACATCGGCTACGACGCGAACAACCCGGACGAAGCGGCTCGCGTCCACGCCGCCATGCGCGAGATCATGCGTTCCTGCATCGAGGCTGGCGGCACGATCAGCGGTGAGCATGGCATCGGCATCGACAAATTGCCATACATGGATGCGCTCTTCTCGGGTGAGTCGTTGAGCGCGATGTGCTCGCTGCGAGACGTGTTCGATCCCGAGCGTCGCGCCAATCCTGGAAAGGTCGTCCCGACACATTCCTGCCGCGAGTGGCACATGGCCCCCGCAGCGCGCGGTACCCAGGAGTGTGCATGACCGCGACGTCCACTCCGCCGAGTAGTCCGACCTCGGTCGCCGAGGTTCGCGACCGTGTCCGTGAGGCTGTTTCGCAAAAGCGACCGCTGCGCGTTGTCGCCGGCGGCACATGGCTCGACGCGAACCGGCCGGTCGAGGCGAACGTGACGCTCGTTATGCGCGAGGTGTCCGGGATCGTCGAGTACGAACCTGGCGACCTCACGCTCACCGCACGAGCAGGTACCACGCTGGACGAAATCGCGCGCGCCACCGCGGCGCATGGACAGTGGCTCACGCTCGATCCATACGGTGATTCCTCCCGCGCGACAATCGGGGCGACGATCGCCACGGCGGCGTATGGTCCGCTCGCGCATCATTTCGGCACGCCGCGCGACGTCGCCCTTGGCGTCGAGTTCGTGTCCGGCATCGGCGACATCGTGCGCGGCGGCGGACGCGTCGTCAAGAACGTCGCCGGCTTCGACCTAACGAGATTGATCACGGGCTCGTGGGGATCGCTCGGCGTGATCAGCGAGGTGACCGTTCGGCTCCGGGCGGTGCCGGCCGTGCAGGCGACGCTTGCGATCGACGTGACGGGCGCTCCCGACGACACGGAGCGCGCGCGACACGAGTTGAATCGACTGCCGTTCGTACCGCTCGCGACGGCACTGATCGACAACCGGCTCTCGGCGACCCTCTCCGCTGGTGGCAAACAGGCCATGCTCGTTCGGCTCGGCGGCAACGAAGACGCGGTGCGCGCGCAGCGCGATCAACTCCGCGCACTCGGTGAAGCGCGCGAGCTCGAGTCCGGCGTCTGGCGTCGACTGTGCTCTCTCGAGCCTGAGCGAGCCGCCGTGTTGCGACTTTCGCGATTGCCGTCCGATTTTGCGGCGACCTGGCGTGAGGCGACGCGAATCGTCGAGCAGTGGTCCGGCGCGTATTGCAACGGCGATCCCGGTCGTGGAGTTGTTCGTGTGGTGCTGCCATTGGATGAGGGACGCACGGAGAACACACTTCAGGCTGTTCTTGCCAAGAGCGGCACCGCGACTCGCGTCTACGAACGTCTGCCGGCGGCACTGTGGACCGCACTCGCGCCAGGCGCCATGCGGGGCCGACTCGCGCGCGACATCAAGTCGACGTTCGACCCCCAACACGTGCTGAATCCTGGAATTCTCGGAGAGGTGCAGTGAGCAGCACCCGCCCCTTGGTCGATCACCGCGACATTCCGTCACAACCGTCTCGTCAGGCACCGTGTGCCTTGCCGGATACGCCGCTCGCGAAGATGCGTCCCGGCATCGATGCGTGTGTGCATTGCGGGTTTTGTCTTCAGAGCTGCCCCACCTATCTCACACTCGAAGACGAGAACGACAGCCCGCGCGGCCGCATCCTTCTCATGCGCTCCGCGCTCGAGGGCTCGCTCGCGCTCGATGATCCGTCGCTCGAGACGCACATCGATCGTTGCCTTGGTTGCCGCGCGTGTGAGACCGTGTGTCCATCTGGTGTTCCTTACGGCCACTTGCTCGAAGCAACGCGCGCGACGATGGCGGAGAAACGCCGGTTGCCGGTGATCGCGCGAGCGATTCTTTGGGTGTTCGCACGGCCCGCGCTACTCACCATGGCGATGGCGATGTCGCGCATGCTCCGCGCAACGCGCATTCCGGTGTTGCTTTCACCTCTCCGCGGGCGGCTCGGGTTTGCGATGGCGATGCTTGCGTCGACGGAGAGCAGAGATGCACGCGCGTCGTACGTAGCGCGAGGTGATGGGTCGCGCGGACGCACGGCGTTGTTGCTCGGTTGCGTCATGGAAGGCCTTCTCACCGAGACCAATCGCGCCACCGAGCGAACGCTGACAGTGAATGGCTATTCGATGGTCGATGCCCCGGGACAAAAGTGTTGTGGGGCATTGCATGCGCACGCGGGCGATCTGACGAATGCCCGCGAGCTTGCGCGCGCCAATATTGCGGCGTTCGAGCAATCCGGCGCGGAGTACATCTGCGCGAACGCCGCCGGCTGCGGAGCAATGATGAAGGAGTACGCTCATCTGCTTGCGGACGACTCTCAATGGTCCGAGCGAGCCGCGCGTTTTTCACCGCGTGTTCGCGACGTGAGTGAGCTGCTCGTTGCCGCGGGGCCAAGTCGCGGCGGGCCGCTGCCCGTGAAAGTCACGTACGACGCGCCGTGCCATCTCCTGCATGCTCAGCGGATTGCGGATCCACCCCTCGTGGTCTTGCGGAGCATTCCGCAACTGGAGCTCGTGCCGCTGGCGGGCGCCGAACACTGCTGTGGCGCAGCCGGGATCTACAATCTCGTCGAGCCTGAGACATCGAATACCGTGTTGGCGCCGAAGGTCCACAACATCGACGCAACGGGCGCAGCGCTCGTCGCTACTGGCAATCCGGGCTGCCTGATGCAGATCGGCGCCGGCCTGCGTCGCGCATCGAGCGCCGCGCGCGTTGTGCACCCGGTGGATCTGCTCGACCGGTCGTACGCGAGGCTAGGGACTAGGGACTAGGGGCGAGGGGCTAGGATTAGTGGCGAGGTGATCTCGCGGTGAGCGTTAGCCCCTAGTCCCTAGCCCCCAGCCCCTTGTCCTTGTTATCACTTCGTTCATGTCTGTTGATCCGGTCCCTGCTGATGTCGACGCTGCTGCGGTCGGCGAGATAAGCGGGCGGAGCGTCGTGCTGGCGTATGCTGGCGTTGCCACCGAATACGAGGCGCTGCGTCGCCACGCGGTAGTCTTCGACCGAACGCATCGCGGCCGCATGCGCCTCTCCGGTGCGAACGCGGGCGAGATGCTCGCCGGTCTCGTCACGAACGATGTTGTCTCCCTTGCGCCCGGACAGGGTCAATACGCCGCCGCACTGACACCGAAGGGAAAGATCGTCGCCGATCTGCGGATCTTTCGCGACGAGAGCTCTTTCCTTGTCGACGTACCACCTCGCGCGAGCGAGGGATGGATGTCGACCGTGCGCAAGTATGTGAATCCTCGTCTCTCGCCCTACAAAGAGGAGAGCGAGGCTCTGCGCGACCTCGGCGTATTCGGTGTTTCGGCACGCCTTGTCGTCGGTGAGATGACGGGCGTGAGCAGCAGCGCGCTCGGCGTGCTGCCTCCGTACTCGCACGTCGCCGTTATGATCGAAGGCGCGCGCGTGCTCGTCGCGCGCGTTCCCGACCTCGAGCTGGAGGGCTTCGAGCTGTTCGGGCCGGCTGAGACGCACGCGCTTCTGTGGGAGCGGGCGTTGGCGGCGAAGGCGACTCCAGGTGGCTTGCAGACATGGGAGATCGCCCGCGTCGAGGCTGGACGTCCTGAGTGGGGTGTGGACATCGACGAATCGACCTTGCCTCAGGAGGCAAATCTCGAGGAGCTGCACGCAATCTCGTACACGAAGGGCTGCTATACGGGTCAGGAAACGGTCGCGCGCGTTCATTTTCGCGGCCACGTGAACAAGCATCTTCGCGGTCTTCGCTCGGCGAGCCAACAGCCGCCCTCGAGTGGAGCCGCGCTCTTCGACGCCGAGGGCAAGGAAGTCGGGGATGTGCGAAGCACCGCGTCATCGCCACGCCTCGGCGGGATCGCGATCGGCATGGTGCGTCGCGAGGTCGAGCTCGGAGCATCGCTGACGGCACGGTGGGAAGAAGGCGAGGCGCACGTCGACGTCGCGCATCTTCCCTTCCCTGCCTGACGGGCGTGCCGACCGCGCTCGTCACCGGCGCCACCGGGCTTGTCGGATCACACATCGTCGAGCAGCTGCGCGACGCAGGCTGGAACGTCCGCGCGATGCTTCGCCAGCCCACTGCCGTTAGGCAGGCTGGTGGATGGGATCCGGCAGCGTGGCTTCGCGGCCACGATGTCGAAGCCGTTCCCGGTGACATTCTCGATCTTCCATCATTTGTCGAGGCAGCACGCGCGTGCGACACGATCTTTCACACCGCGGCGGCAGTCACGCCCCCAGCGAGCCGCATTCATCCGTACGACGCCTATCGTGTGCCTAACGTCGACGGCACGCGCAATGCGATTGCCGCCGCGACACGAAGCGGCGCGCGGCTGTTGCAACTCAGCAGCGTTGCCGTCTATGGACCATCGGCTCGTTATGCATCCAGCAAGGCGACTGGCGTCGACGAGACCATGCCGCTCGACCCGCTGCCGGAGCGCGCCTACTACGCCCGATCCAAGCGCGAATCGGAGGAGCTGGTGATGTCGGCGCACGCCGAGGGACGCATCTGGGCGACCGCCGTGCGACCGGACGTCATCTATGGCCCGCGCGACCGCCAGTTTGTGCCTCGCGTTGCGAAGCTCCTGCGGATGCGGGTTGCGCCGCTGATTGGCGGCGGCCGAGCGGTCATGGCGATCGTCCACGCCGCGCATGTCGCCGACGGTGCGATACGCGCCGCAACCAATGATGCCGCGGGCGGCTCCGTTTACAATCTCGCCAATGACTTCGATGTCACGTGGCGAGAGTTCTATCGGCTTGCAGGCGTCGGGCTCGAGCAAACCGTGCGCCTGATGAATGTTCCCCTCTGGATCGCGCAGACGGGCCTGCGAGTCACGAAGCGGATAGTCAAACTCGTGACGGCAGGCGGGATGAATGTCGTGACCACCGCATCGATCGACTTCATGACGAGAGACAATCCATTCAGCTCCGAGCGCGCACGGCGAGAGCTCGGCTGGAATCCCCAACTCCGTCCCGACACGTCCATTCCCGAGGCCTTCCGCTGGTGGAAGGAACACGGTCGCTAATGCGGGAAGAACAAAGGGCGCGACATTGTCGCGCCCTTCTTACTGCGGTCTGACGAAGCTTACGGCTTCTTCGTGGCGCCCTTCGTGGCGCCCTTCTTCCCCATCTTCGACGCGGCCTTCGCCGAGTCTGCGGCCTTGACGCTGTCGGCCTTATGCGCCGAATCCGACATTTTCATTCCGGTGTCAGCCGGGGCAGCAGCCGGAGCGGCCGCAGGGGCCGGAGCCGGAGCAGCGGCGGCAGCCGCGGAATCCTGCTTCGCTTGATCATTCTTTGCACAAGCCGCGACCACGAACATGGCGGCGACGAGAGCTAGGCGCTTCATGCAGATCTCCTGAGAGGGGTACAAGATTTCGAAACGTTTCCGCGCTCGCAGCGGCGATGCTCGGATCAATACAGGCGGCGTGTAAGCTACGGGTCACCGCTATGCTGTCAAGGAGCGACCACAACGTCAAGTATTGCATGGGCAAGGGCTTTGTACGGACAGTCCGCCCGCGTGTGTTTCAGATTACAATCCGCGGCATGCTAGCCGGTCACCACGGGCCACCCTAGCTTTGCTCAATCTTGCGCCAATGGTCCCCATGAGTACCCAATCGCCTCCGATTGCCGATTCGACCGTCGTGCACGGCGCATGTCCGCACGATTGTCCAGACACGTGCGCGATGCTCGTCACCGTGGAGGATGGCCGCGCCGTTCGTGTGGCCGGAGACCCCGAGCATCCATTCACGCGGGGGTTTCTTTGCACGAAGGTGAATCGGTATGTCGAGCGCACATACCATCCCGATCGTTTGCTCCATCCGCTAAAGCGCGTTGGCCCAAAGGGTAGCGGGCGCTTTGCCCGGGTCGGCTGGGACGAAGCTCTAGATGAAATCGCGGACCGGCT
>DATEGN010000522.1:0-3219 GCA_035280125.1 Gemmatimonadaceae bacterium
CCGAGCACCGTGCGATCGCCCTCTTTTGGACCGCCGAGCAGGTGACCCGCACCGAGCCCGACGAGCACCAGCGCGATCATCGTGAGTAGTGTGCCGTTGCCGATGAGCGAGGCGATCGCCGGCAGGGATTTCCAAAGCAAAGGCAGCGCACACAAGATGAGGAGAGCAAACCCCGTGTTGGTCACGGCGCCGGCCGCACGATGGGCGAATCGCGGCCAGAAATGTCGAACCTCGATGCCAACGAAGAGGGGCGCGATCACCGTCGCGAATGCGACGGTTCCGATCGATATGGGCGACGTACGCAATGGAACCGAAAAAATGCTCTGCATGATCGCGATCGCGATTGGGATGATGAGGATCGAGAGAACCGCTGACGCCTCCAACAAGCCGATCGTGTATGCTTCCTCTCCACCCGCGTGGAGCGTTCGTTTTGGCCAGATCGGTGGAACAGGTGATACGGAGAGCGCGACGAGTGCGATCTTGACTGGCGCATCGAGATCGAAGGTGCGGACGATCAGGATGGCAAAGAGCGGAACGATCACTTGCATGGCGAGCAGTGATCGCACGAGTTGCGGAGGATCCTTGAACAGGGACGTTGCGTGCCCTGGCTTCGTGCTCAGCCCCAAGCCGAGCACGGTTATGACGATGCTAATCTTGACGCCAATCAAGACCAATGCTGCAGCGGACACAGGGTGCCTCGAGCAAAGAAGAAGGCCTGCCGCGCCCGACAACCGTCGACGCGCCACGGGGGCCGCCTTCGAGCATGTCGCCTAACGAACGCGCTGAACCATTGGACTTAGAGTCAAGGCGCGAGGGACTCGAGCACAGGCGCCAGCGTGTGCCGACAGGCTGAGCCCTGCGCTCGAGCCCCTTGCCCTTGTACGAACGGCCAACTGATTGTCCCTTCGCGCGCGAAGTAGTCTGCGTCATGCGGGCACTCGTGACGGTCATCGTTCTCGCGCTCGGCGCCGGCTCCGCGAGCTGCTATCCCGATCAAATCACAAGCACGACGCAGCTCGCGTCCGTCACGACGCTCGTGGACAGCCAGGCGCCATTGCGCGCGGCTCACACCTTCGCGTTGCCGGACACGATCATTCACTCGAAACAGATTGGCGCTGCGGCAATCACGCGCGCGGGCGACGCGCAAATCATCGCGCGTATTCGCGATGGATTCCTCGCCCTCGGATGGCAGGAGGTCACGAATGTCGCCGCTCAGCGGCCCGATGTCGTTGTCCTCACCGCCGTACTCGAGCAAATGAATACGGGCGTCTTCTACTCCGATTGGTGGGCCAACTGGGGATGGTGGCCCGGTTGGCCAGTTGGCTACGGCCCAGACTGGGTGTGGACATCGCCAACGAATGCCGTCGCCTTCACATATTCGACCGGTACGTTGCTCATCACCATGCTCGACATTCGGCACGGCAACACCGCGGGCAAGCGCGTACCGCTGTTGTGGGCCGCGGGTGTGCAAGGCGTGTTGACCGCTTCGAGTCTGAGTGGCGCGCTCACCGGCATCGACCAGGCATTCGCGCAATCGCCGTATCTGGAGCGCCAATGATTCGAGCTTTGCTCACCTCTGCTGTCGCGGCGGCGTTGTCGTCGCCGCTCGTGGCTCAGGAGCGATTACTCACCGCTACCGAGTACAGCGTCGCCATTCCGTTCGGCGATACTCCGACCTTTGGGGGCGGCGGCAGCTGGACGGGTGCCGCCTGGGAGGCGCGCTGGATGAATCGGCCGAACACGTCGCTCGGCGGGCTCATTGGCTTCAACGAATTTCACCGCCGCGAATCGGGCACGTTCGATTTTCCAGGCGGCGCGACGACGGGCGATCAGTACCGCGACCTGATCGTCATTCCGCTCCTTGTCACCGGTGCGTGGTACTTCAATTCAAATCCCGACGACCCCCGCTGGTATGTCGGCGCCGGCGGCGGCCTCCAATACACCGATCAGTTCTTTCAATTGGGACTCGATCAGCGCCATCAACGAAACTGGAATGCCGTGCTGGTTCCCGAAATCGGTCTCACCTTTTCCGCGTGGTACGCGACGGGCGGTATTCTCAGTCTCCGGTATCACTTGCCATCGGAGAGCGGCGCATTTCTCGGGAAAGACCAGCGACGCTTTCAGTACGTCAGTCTGTCGCTGGGATTTGGGTATCGTTAGGTCGAAGTGAAGGGCCGAGGGGCTAGAGTCTAGGGGCTAGGGCCAGGTGCACGGATCAATGCGCCTGGCCCTAGCCCCTACGGCCTAGACCCTAGCCCCTCATCTGATGATCCCGTCCCGCCGCATGTTGTTGACGGCGAAGTTCACGGAGAAGTCCGCCAGCTTGTTGGCATTCTTTGGATCGATTGTTTGACTGCGTCCCATCCAAATCAGCTTGTCGTCCTTCACTGAGTACACCGACGTCTCGACCGAGTAGACCTGCTGCGTCGTGTAGTACACCGGATCGTACGCGCTCCCCCAATAGCCCCAGTAGCCGTAGAAATCGGTTCCCGTTGGCGTCACTTCCGTCGTCATGCCGACCAGGCGCATAACGACTGCGCCATCAAAGCCCTGCTCGGCAAGCCGTGCGCGCACGTGGTCGATGTTCTGCAGCTCTGAATCGGGAATCACCTTGTACGATGCGACACCTCCCGGAATTCGTGACGCGAGCTTGTCCTCGACCATGCGCCGCATTCCCGCATCCTTGGTCATGAACACAGCGAGTGACTTGGTGAGTGGATGGTGCTCCGCAGTGGGAGACTTCCACGTTGCGACGAGCTGTGTCGAGTTGGTGCACGCACTTACAACGCCGGTTGCGGCCACAAGCAGTGCAATGGTCGTACGTGACATCGAATCCTCCTCTCTGAATCGCTGCTCCATTGCTCTCGTCGGATGGAGCTCGGATTGTGGGAGCGTATTCAGTCGTGGTGGCGCGGCGCACCTAGACTTTGGTCGCATCTTCACGCAGAGGTAGCCGTTACGTGGTCCGGCGCGCATGTTACGTGGGCAGCAACCCTCCCTCCTCCTTCCTTCTTCGCGCTGCAGAGATGTTCCGCATTCGTGTGTTCTCACCGCCGCTGGTGCACAACGAGCCCAGCGCCGTGGGCGAGCTCGTGGTTGGCGAAGTGCGCCGTCACTTTGCGATCGATCTTCGCTTCTGGCGCGCCAGTGATTACGAGCGCCAATGGAAGGCGGGACTCGAACGAATGTTATACGGCGCGAGCTCCTCGGCCCTCATGA
>DATEGN010000523.1:0-9249 GCA_035280125.1 Gemmatimonadaceae bacterium
GCCGAATTCACCTGCGGTGTGCTCGGCAATGGCGCCGAGGCTCGCGTGCTGCCGATTGTCGGCATGAACTTCGATTCGCTGCCCTCTGGATCGGTTCCGATCTATGGCTTCGAGGCAAAGTGGATCTGGGATCGCCCCGACAGTCCGCTGGACATCTTCGCCTGCCCCGCGCCACTCAGTGAGGCGCTGCGCACCGCGATCGAACGCGTCGTCCTTCGTGCCTATCGAGTGCTCGGCTGTCGCGACTGGGCTCGCATCGATGTCCGGCTCGATGCCGATGGGGTTCCCAACGTCGTCGAGATCAACCCGCTCCCGGGCATTCTCCCCGACCCCGCGGACAATTCGTGTCTGCCAAAAGCGGCGCGCGCCGCTGGGCTCTCCTACGACGAGCTCATTCAAAGCTGTCTCTTGCAAGCAGCCGAGCGCTGTGGCGTGACGATGCGTCGTCGCGGCGCACGCGGCCGGCGCGTTGCCGCGAGTGAGCGCTCGCAGGCGGTCGCATGAAGATCGCGGTTCTCTTCGACGGCGTGTCGGCGCTTGCCAAGTCCCCCGACCTTCTGATTCTCGAAACGGTCGAGGCGATCGAGCGGTCGCTCCTGACCGAAGGGAATCAGGTCGTGCGCATCCCTGTCTTGATGGACGGGCGATGGATCGAGCGGCTCCGCCGCGGGAAATTCGATCTTGCATTCAACGTCTGCGAAGGCATCGACGGTGTAGGCAACTTTGAACCGCCAGTCATCGGCGTGCTCGAGTTGCTCGGAATTCCGTACACCGGTAGCTCCAGCTATACCACGTCGCTTTGTCTGCGCAAGCACGTCGTGAATGCGTTGCTCGAGCGAGCAGGCTTGCCGATTCCGCGCTTCACGACGGTGCGTCGCGGCGGTTCGCTGACATCGGTGGGGTTCCCGGCGATCTGTAAGCCAGCGGCAGAGGATGCTTCTGTCGGCGTTGAGCAGCGTTCGGTTGTTCGCACGATGCGCGCACTCAGCGCACGCGCGGACGCGATGCTCGAGCGGTGGGACGAGATTCTCGTGCAACGTTTTGTCGACGGCCGCGAGATCAACGTCGGCATCGTCGGTGATACGGTGCTGCCGATTTCGGAGATCAACTTCGGTGCGATGCCGCGCGGGATGTGGCGCATTGTGACATACCAATCGAAGTGGATCGTCGGCAGCGAAGAGGATATCGGTGCGACGCCAAGCTGCCCGGCGGATCTCCCGCCGAAGCTCGCCAACGAAATTCGCCGCATCGCACTGACGGCCTGGCGACTCGTCGGCGGCCTAGGATACGGCCGCATCGACATGCGCATCGATTCGTCTGGCAAGCCGTGGATCCTCGAAGTCAACGCGAATCCCGACATCGCGCCTGACGCGGGGCTCGCGCGCATGGCCGCGGTTGCCGGGATCGAGTACTCCGCTCTGGTGCGCTCGATGTGTCAGGTCGCACTCGAACGCGATCGCGAACGCCTTTCGGTGGAGGATGAGTGGGCGCTGGCGCAACGGTTGTCTGGCGTTGCCGACGAAAACGAAGGGAGCGCACCAGCGTTCGATCTCTTCGATGCGCAAACGCGCGAAGAGGCCGAGCGTGCGGTTGGCGATCACTGAAGACGGTGACTGCGGTGCGGCTCGGCGCGTTGCAGCGGACCCACCGCGGACGATTGCGGGAAATCCTCGACGCAACAGCCGTCTTCCGTCCCGACGAAGTGCAGATCGCGCTCGACCTGTTCGATGACGCGGTTACCGGCGACTACGAATTCCTCGGCGGCTTCGATCAGGATGACCTCGTCGCCTACGCCTGCTTCGGTGCCACACCAGGCACCGATCGCACTTTCGATCTCTATTGGATCGCGGTCCACCCCACTGCACAGCGTCACGGCAGCGGTTCACGCTTGCTCCACGAAGTCGAGCAACGCCTCCGCGATCGCGGCGCCCGACTCCTCGTTGTCGAAACGTCGTCGCGGCCCGAATACGACGCGACTCGACGTTTCTATCTCGCGCGCGGCTATGACGAAGCCGCGCGCATGCGCGACTTCTATGCAGTCGGGGATGACCGAGTGATATACACCAAGGCCCTGGCTCCAAGGACCCTAGCCCCTAGCCCCTCGATTCCATGAGCGATTGGCAGAAGCTGCTGCACGAGAGCGTTGACACGCTGGACAAGCTCGCGGCGCGTTTCGGTGACGCGATCGATGTCGAGGCACTCAAGCCAGCGTTCGACAACTTCCAGATGCGCATCACGCCGTCCGCGCTCGCCGCGATCAAGGAAGTTGGCGATCCGATGTGGAACCAGTACGTGCCGACAGTACAGGAGCTCGACATCGTCGACGGAGTGATCGATTCGCTCGACGAGGACGGTGACTCACCGGTACCCAACATCACACATCGCTATCCGGATCGTGCGCTTTTTCTCGTGAGTCCCGTCTGCGCGAGCTATTGCCGCTTTTGCACTCGGCGCCGCAAGGTCGGTGATCCAGAAAAGATTCCGCTCAACCAATACGATTCGGCGTTCGCCTATCTGGCGGAACACACCGAGGTGCGCGACGTGATCCTTTCGGGCGGCGACCCAATGATGCTCTCGGATCGCCGACTCGAGTACATCTTCCAACGTCTGCGGGCAATTCCGCACATCGAGATCATCCGCCTTGGCAGCCGCATCACATCGCACCTGCCGGAACGCATTACCCCCGAGTTCTGCGAGATGGTGCGGAAGTACCACCCCGTGTACATGAACACGCACTTCAACCATCCGAGCGAGCTCACGCCGGCGAGCGTCGCGGCGCTCGCGCGATTGGCCGACGCAGGTGTTCCCCTTGGTTGCCAAACGGTCCTCTTGAAGGGCGTGAACGACGATCCGCAGATCATGAAGGACCTGATGCAGAAGTTGCTCAAGGCACGCGTGCGTCCGTACTACATCTACATGGCGGACCAGGTGGCCGGCGGCGAACACTTCCGCACGCAGATCGAGAAGGGGCTGGAGATCGTGAAGGCCTTGCGTGGATGGACGTCGGGACTCGCCGTTCCGCACTTTGTCATCGACGCACCAGGTGGCGGCGGCAAGGTTCCACTTCTTCCGGAGTACGTAGAAGAGATCAATGAGGACGAAGTGATCTTCCGTAACTACGAGGGGAAGCGCTTCGTGTACAAGCAGCCGCGTCAACCGATGACGGTCTCAGGCTGTGGAGACGCGATGACGCCGGCCGCAGCGGCTGACATCGTGTCGATTCAGGTCGCGAAGAAGAAAGCGGCACCGCGCGCGCGCCGCCGGCGCAAAACGGGATCGTGAATCGTGAACGCGTGGATCGTGAATCGTGGATCGTGGATCGTGGATCGTGGATCGTGGATCGTGAATCGTGAATCGTGGATCGTGGATCGACTCACGATTCACGATCCACGATCCACGCGTTCACTTCCGGATAACGATGATCGCGCCCGATCCGTGCCCGGTTCCGAATCGTTGCGTGGCGTCTGGGCCATTGAGATACTGAATCTCTTTCACGTCGGTGATCTGAATCTGCGACAGCGCGCTCGGGCCACCCATCCGCGTGTTGTCAACATACACGACCACGTCCTGCGGACCCTGTGTGATCGACGACGATTTTCCTCCATGCGTCTGAAGGAAATTCGGTCGTAACCGTCTCACGGCATCGAGCGCGGTCTGAACGTCGACTCGGGCAAGCTCCTCTTCTGTGATCACGTCACGCGACCCATGCGCCCGCGAGGACGGCGCGGACTGCTGCGTCGCGCCAGGAGAGCCTGCTGGCGAGGATGCACAGGCTGCGATTGCGAGAACACCGGCCGGAATCATGAGTAATGAGCGCATAGTCATGGCAAGTTTTTAGTGAACGGCAGCCTCTTCTTCCTTCTCCTTCGTGGCGTCGTCAATCACTCGCTGAGCGACTTCGTGAGGTACTTCTTCATAACCCTTGAACCGCTTGGTGAAGGTCGCCCGACCCTGAGTCATCGATTGAAGTGTTCCGGCATAGCTGTGGAGCTCGGCCTCGGGGACGATCGCGCGGACATGCGTCTCCGCGGCGCCGGCACTCGCATCGCCTGCCTCGGTGCCGAGGATCTGGCCGCGACGTGACGACAAATCGCCGAGCACGTCGCCCATGTACTCGTCAGGCGTGACGACATCGATCTCGCTGAGTGGCTCGAGGAGCACTGGCTTGCATTTGGGTGCAACCGTCTTGAAGGCCTGAATGCCCGCCATCTTGAACGACTGCTCATTGGAGTCCACCGTGTGGAATGAGCCGTCGAACACCTCCACCTTGAAGTCGACAACGGGATATCCCGCGAGCACACCACGCACCGAAGCTTCCTGAATGCCTCTGTCCACGGCGGGAATGTACTGACGAGGGATGGCCCCGCCGACGATCTTGTCGATGAATTCGTAGCCGCCGCCACGTTGCGACGGCGCGATGCGCACCCAGCAGTCCCCGAATTGGCCTCGTCCGCCAGTTTGCTTTTTGTGCTTGCCCTGCCCTTCGGCGCGCCCCTTCAGCGTTTCGCGATACGCAATCTTCGGCCGCGTCATTTGTGCCTGCACTGTGTACTTGCGACGCAGCTTTGCCATCGAGATTTCGAGATGTCGCTCCCCAACGCCCGAGACGATGGTCTCGTGCGTCTCGGAGTTGTAGTGCGTCTGGAAGGTCGGATCCTCCTCATGAAGCTTGTGCAGCCCGGCTTGGAGCTTCTCTTCGTCGGCACGCGCCGCCGCGTGAACCGCCAGCTCGATGATCGGCTCCGGGAAATCGATCTGTGGAAGACGAACTGAATGCTCACGCGTCGACAGCGTGTCATTGGTGTGCGTGCTCTTCAACTTCGCAACGCAGCCGATATCGCCCGCGCACAGCCGGTTCACCTCGACGCGCTCCTTACCTTGCGCGACCGACAGGTGGTTCAGCTTCTCCGGCGTATCTCGCGTTGCGTTGAAAACTTCCTGGCCATTCACGATGCAACCGGAGAAGATCCTGAAGAAGCTCACGTCACCGACATGCGGCTCGGACATCGTCTTGAACACGAGCGCGCTGAACGGCTTGCTTTCGTCCGCGTGAATCTCGACGGTCGCGTTGCCTTCGGCACCCTTGAACGCGTGAACTTCCTCCATCTCGAATGCGTTGGGGAGGAGTTCGACAATCGTGTTCAGGACCGCCTGCACGCCGTAATTGAGCTCGCTGGAGACGCAGAACAACGGGAAGAGCTCCATCCTCTTCATCGCTTCCTTCATTCCCGCGATCGCTTCGTCTCGGTCGATCTCGCCGCCCTCGAGGTATCGCTCCAACAGCCTGTCGTCGGTCGACGAAATGGACTCGATCAGCTCTTGATAGTACCGATCGAACTGCGTGCGATAGTCCGCGGGAATGTCGACTTCCTGGAACTCGCCGCTTTTTGAACCTTGCTTGAAGAGCAGCGCTTTTTTCGTGAAGAGATTGATGACACCGTGGAAGTCGGGCCCCTCGCCGAGTGGCACCTCGACTGGAATGACCTTCGACGTGAGTCTCGTTTTGATCTGCTGATAGATGCGATCGAAGTCCGCATGCTCCTTGTCCATCATCGAGACGACGAACAGCACCGGATCGCGTCGCTTCACCGCTTCGCGGAACATGCGCTCGGTTCCCACCTCGACGCCGCTGTTCGCGCTGACGACGCACAACGCGCCATCAGCAGCTGCTAAACCAGCGACTGCGTCGCCCTGAAAATCGAGAAAGCCGGGCGTGTCGATGATGTTGATCTTGCTGCCGAGCCATTCCGCGTGGGCGACACCGAGATTGATGGAATACCCACGCTCGACTTCTTCGGGCGCTGTATCCGTGAGCGACGTGCCGTCTTTCACCGATCCGTGACGCTTGCTGGCACCTGACACGAAGGCGAGCGCATCGACCAGACTGGTCTTGCCGCTCGCCCCGTGTCCCACCACCGCGATATTTCGGATCTCCGAGCCCTTGAACTCCCGCATGAGTCGCGCTCCTTCAGCCCTAGCTGAGTGAACCGATCTTGGGCGCAGCCCCGAGCCACGCCCTCAGAGCTTCATCTCCAGCGTCGTCCTCACGGACAGTGTCTTCGATCGCGAGCGCGCGACTCGATTGTCGTGCGTCGCTGATGCATGTGAAGACCACGGCACTCGCCGTGAGGACGGCGCTCCACAAGCGGCCAGCGTCATCGGCGAACACACGCTGTTCGTCGGCCTGCGCCTGCTTGGATGGTCGGTGAGTGAACGGCCGTGACATTCTCCCTCCCTCTCTCGATAGCCTCGCGTTTGAATCGAGATGAGTCAAGAGGGAATCACAGACTCCGGCGTCGGTGCGCGATGAACCGAACCGGGCGCATGCGGAACGCGAACAGGGGAGCCTGCTTTGGGCTCCCCTGAATTCACGCTTCTTCACTTAGTCGACCGAACCCGTCAATCGCCTTCGGCCTCGAACGTCAATCCCTCGGCCTCACGAATTCGGTCGAGCATGTTCTCGATCGGGGCGAACACCGGGGCGGTGAGACCAACGATTGGGCCGATCGAGACTGTGATCGCGCGGCGTGCGCCTTCCGGCCAATCGGGCATCGACAACCCAGCGACCAATCGCCGAATCAGCTGACCACACTCGGCGAGCAACCGTCCTGCCGTCGAGTGCAGGATCTCGAGCGGGATCTCGAGATCGCGAGTCATGAGCTGACCCGTGGTCACGTCGCGCCATGCAGCGTCGCCAATGGCGCCGCGCTCGGGCCACACGCCCAGATGGCGGATGGCTTCCATGCTGTTTCCGCTCGACCGATGACACTCCACAGCTGCTGCGAGAGCCAGCGCCAGTGACTCCGGACTTGGCGCTCCATACAGCGTCACGATGTCGCGCGACGGACGCTCCGCAGATGCGAGCGGAGACGGCACCGAGTTGACATGCGCGAGCACCGCTGAGTGATCAGGGTTCTCTTCGAGCATGACGAGAACGTCCATGCCCTCCTCCTGAAGATGATACGACTCGATCATCGCCCCTCCGCTTCCCCGCCTCCAGCCTTACGACTCCCGACAGCGTCAACCACACTGGCGCGCAAGCTGAGCGTCACCAGGTCCAACCCGTCCACACACGCGATGTTCCAGTGAAACTGTCGTGAACACGTTTGCAGTCACATCGCGGTTGCAACGCTGTCACATTGCCCCGAACGGTCAAAATCTTTTACACAGGGGAAGGGGCAAAGCGCATGCCGATCGACGGTGTTATGGCGATGACCACGCTGCTCGCGCTGGTTTCCGGGGTCAGCACTAGGGTAATTGACCCGCCAATCACGCGTGCGGACACAAAGACCGCGGCCGATGCCCACGGCCGCGATCGCAACTGCGGCAAGCACGACCTCGCAAGGCACGACGGAGCTCGCGTTCAGTTTCCTCTCAATTGTGGCGACCCACATGTCGTGTGGAGCACGCGAGTCTCGTGTCACATAACAGTGGTGTATCTCTTCGACAGGTCGTCGCTCACACGCATCAGACAAAGGATTGACGGGTGTACTTGCCGCGTGCGGAGCCACAACTAACTTGGCCCACCGCATGTTTGCCGCCGTAGAAACCGCCCGAATCCTGGTCGTCGAGGACAGTGCCGAGCTAGTGTCTCTCCTCGAGCGAGTCCTCGGCGAACAGGGTTATGACGTGAGCGCCGCGATGGACGGCGAGTCCGGTCTCGCGCGCGCGCTCGATCAAGCACCCGATCTCGTCATCCTCGATCTCGGATTGCCGGGACGTGATGGTCTGCAAGTCGCCGCGGAGTTGCGACGACGGGGAGTGAACGCGCCCGTGTTGATGCTCACGGCGCGTGGTGCTGTTGCCGATCGTGTCTCAGGACTCGAAGCTGGCGCCGATGACTATCTCGCCAAGCCATTCGACGCCGAAGAGCTGCTCGCCAGGGTCCGTGCGCTGCTTCGTCGCTCGGCGTTGCGCGTGCGCGCCGCTCGGCTCCAGGTTGCCGACGTTGTTCTCGATCCGCTGACGCGCGAGGTGTGGCGTGACGACCGCGTTCTCACGCTCACGCCGCGCGAGTTCGCGCTGCTAGAGTACATGATGCGCAACCCAGGCCGCACGCTCACGCGCTCGGCGATCGTGGCGCAGGTGTGGAAGCAGCCTCCTGACGATATGGACGCGACGAACATCGTCGACGTATACATGGCCTACCTGCGGAAGAAGCTCGAGGCAAACAATCACCCGGCGATGATCTTTACGGTGCGCGGTGTTGGCTACGTGTTTCGCGCGCCTCGCGATGACGACGAAGCCGAATAGGTTGAGAAAAGAGAAGGGCGCCGCAATCGCGGCGCCCTTTTCTTTTACTCAGTGATCGCGTTACGGAGTGACAATGACAGACGATGTCATGCTCAGGGTGTCGACGAACATTGCGCCGAACAAGGTCGCATCCACCATCGGCGCAGCGATGGCCGTCGGATCGACGTTGCAGGTGCCGTCGGGTGCGATCGATGGACAACTGAAGCCGGCAGTAATCAGATAGCCGCTGAAGTGTTTCACGCGGCGCCACACGAGACCCGTCTGCAGGTCAACGTGCGTGACCATCGACGCATCCCCAGTCGATCGAACTTCGTCGATGTTCGACCCACCGCCCGAGGGCGCGTAGAGGATCACGAAGTTCTGGAAGAACGACGAGGTCGGCGAGAGCTGACGCGTGCTACTGCTCGTGAGCAGAGAATTGTACGCGTTCGTCTGAATCGTCACCGAACCCGCGCTCGGCCGGAACCGAAGATCGGGCTGGAAGTCCACACTAACGCTCTGGCCGTGTCTCTTGGCGACGACATTGACCGTGACGGTCTGCGTCGCGGGCGCGCAGTCATCGTCCCAGTGCTTTACGCCATACTTCGTAGTCGCCGGATCGCACACCGCGCCCGCGGGCACGACGATATCGAAATCACCAACGTGGTACGTGCCACCGTTAGGCGACAGCGCGAGCGTTCCGAGTTGCGTTCGGTTGGAGTTGGAGCCGCCTTTCGAGAAGGAAGCCGCAGCAGAAGCGGAGAGAGGACTTGCATTACGCGCAGGAGCAACTGCGTCCTGACAAGCGACTGCAAGCGCCGCTACTGCACCCACGAGCAGGAGGAGGGATTTACTTCTCATAGTCGTCGTCGACCAATGTGGGTAAGGGCCCGCCCGCGGACTCAACGGCCGCGAGGGCGAACCAAGGCGCCGGCATCGACACCCAAACTAAGAGGATGTCACAAGGTCCGCTAGAGTCGGACTAGATGCCGTGAGTTGTGTCACGCGCCGATCAAC
>DATEGN010000524.1:0-2704 GCA_035280125.1 Gemmatimonadaceae bacterium
GAATTGGGAGGTGGGAGTCGACGCAGTTCCCGGGTATCGCGTCGCCGCGGCGACGTCGTCGATGATCGACCACTCGACGTGGTCCGAGCTCAGTCGATTCGCACGGCCCTGCCACGTCCCGGCGTGCGCCGCCTCGACGAGCGGCAAAGGATCGTCGTCAATCCACGACGTGGGATCGTCGGTCGAGACCACGGCGATGCACTCGGGTTCTTCGTGCTCGGCGTTTTCGAAGTCTGCCTCGCGATCGAGACCCAGCAGCGCGGCGATCTGCGCGTCCGACCATCGCGGCAGCAACCGCATCATCCAACCGAGCCGCGCGGCCGACATTGCCAGCGCGCCGATCGCATGTCCTGTATCGTGCTGGCAGTACCGGAACGCGCGCTCGCCGTACTTCCAGGCCTCGCGCCAATGGATAGACGTCAGCGCGACGAGTACGCCTCTGCGGCCGCGCGCATACGCGCTCCACGCCGGGAGCGTCGTCCGTTGCTCGAGGGCATGCTCGCGCGGCGCGTAGTGAAAGATGCCGTTCGCGTTGACAAGATAGGCCTCGGTCGGATGCAGATTTCCACTCGAAGGGTTGACCCGTAGGGCCCAACGCGAGGCTCGATACTGCTTCCAGGCAGAGAGGCCCATCCCGCATCGCAGCCAATCGGCAATCGAGTTGGCGTCCATCGGAACTGCCTCACTCGATCGATCGAAGAGCGCTTCGACGTCGATGTGCGTCGCGATTGGTTCGCGCGAGAGCTCCACACGTGGAGCTCCCCCGTAACAGCGAAACGGATCGGGCTGTGTCGCCCAGTCCAGATAGCCGCGCGAGCGCGCGAACCTATTGAAGTAGTGCTTGGTGGCCTCGTGGTACTGAAGCGCGATCGCCAGAATTACTTCGAGAGCGCTGTGATTCGCTTCTCAATCTCAGCGAGCGCCTGATCGAGCTGCTGCTTGCGCGCGGCATGCGTCGCAAGCTCGAGCTGTCGCCGCATCTCGGTCCGGGCCAGTCGAAGCGATTCGATCTGGCGCATGCGCTCCGGGTCGGGACCCTTCCCATCCTGGCGGGCCTTGCGTCGTTCCTGTTCTCGTTCTTCCATGCGCTCGGCGAGGCGGGACTCCGCGTCGACGAGGCCTTCTCCGGCATCACCCATGGATCTGATTATCCATGCCCCCTGCTCAATCCACAACTCGGACCCGGCCGAGGCGCCACGCGTACCGCGCGCTGATCAACCAAGGTGAGCCTTGACGCGTGTGCACTCCTGGGCATTGAGCATTGAGCATTCGGCAGCGCATTGAGTGGCTCTTGGGCATTGACCCGCGAGACGCAGGCATTGACTAAGATCACCTCGTGAAGCGCTCGCCCCTGGACCTGTTCCACCCGGCCGTGCGCGAGTGGTTCAGCGGCGCGTTTCCGGAGCCGACGACTCCTCAGCAACTGGGATGGCCGGCCATCGCGCGCGGCGAATCGACGCTCATCCTCGCGCCGACCGGCAGCGGCAAGACGCTCGCCGCGTTTCTCTGGTGCCTCAACCGCGTGATGTTCGAGCCGCCCCCGCCGAAGCCGTCACGCTGCCGCATCTTGTACGTCTCGCCGCTGAAGGCGCTGGCCGTCGACGTCGAGCGCAACCTTCGCGCCCCCCTCGCAGGCGTTGCCAACCTCGCGCATGCGAGCGGTACCGCGATGACGATGCCCGAGGTCGCCATCAGGACGGGCGACACGCCAGCCCTGGAGCGATCGCGGTTTCTGCGAGAGGCCGCCGACATTCTGATCACCACGCCCGAATCGCTCTTCCTCCTGCTTACGTCCAACGCGCGGGAACGTTTGAAGACGGTCGACACGGTCATCATCGACGAGATCCATGCGCTCGTTCCCGGCAAGCGGGGCGCGCACCTGGCGCTGTCGATCGAGCGCCTCGAGGCAATCCGATCGGGAGCGCCGGTGCAGCGCATCGGCCTGTCGGCGACTCAGCGACCGCTCGAAGAAGTCGCACGGTTCCTCGGCGGCGCCGAGCCGCGACGCTCATCGAAACGACGCATGCCGGCGAAGAAGCGCGATACAACCGCCGGATCAACACACGCCGACGTCGAAGCCGAGCTCCACGGCGAGTTCGGAGACGAACGCGGGCCAGCCGGCTACCGCCCGGTCACGATCGTCGATGCGTCAGAGAAGAAACGTCTCGCCCTGCGCATCGAAGTCCCGGTCGAAGACATGGCCAGACCCTTCGACTCGCGTGCATCAAACGGGCTCGCTCAGGGCAAGCCCCTCCACTCGCGTACGTCAGACCCCCTCGCTCGAGGCAAGCTCGAAGATCTCCCAAGCGGCCCGGCATCTCAGGGCGCTGTTCGCCCGTCGATCTGGTCGTCGGTGCACCCGCGCCTTCTCGAATTGATTCGCGCGCATCAGTCCACGCTGCTCTTCGTAAACAGCCGTCGTCTCGCGGAACGCCTGGCCGGGGCGCTCAACGAGCTGGCGGGCGAACCGCTCGTGCGATCGCACCACGGCTCGCTCGCGCGTGCGGCGCGGAGCGAAGTCGAGGATCTCCTGAAGGCCGGACGGATCAAGGCGCTCGTCGCGACGTCGTCGCTCGAGCTCGGGATCGACATGGGCGCGATCGACCTGGTCGTGCAGATCGAATCGCCGCCCTCGGTCGCGAGCGGTCTGCAGCGCATCGGCCGCGCGGGTCATCAGGCCGGAGCGGTGAGCGAAGGCATCGTC
>DATEGN010000525.1:0-11197 GCA_035280125.1 Gemmatimonadaceae bacterium
TGACAGCCGTCCAATGCTGACGCGCCCATGCACTCGGCCTTGTAGCTGCGAGAGCGCGAAGCGGCGAACACGCTCGTGCCCCCATTCGGTCGATGTCAGTACCAGGACGACAATGCCCGCGATCGCAACGATGCCGAGCAATACCGTGATGATTCCGAGCAGAACGCGACCAAGGCCGCCGAGAACGGAATTCATCAGAATGCCTGTCCGATCGAAAGGTGGAGCACCAGATGGCCGAGGAAGGTGTTGTGCCCCTCGGTCCACGTCCGCTGCTGCTGCAACGTCACGAGCTTCGGCGCACCGTTCACGAGATCGTTCGTGACGACCGGCAGGTTTTCCGTGAGGCGCGGATTGTAGCCCATGTCGACACGAATCGGACCGACGGGCGAGATGTACCGTATGCCCGCGCCTGGTGTGATTGCGCCCGTTCCTGTCGCGAAATTCGTGATCGATGCGACGTCGCCAAGTCCTTGAAACCGACCGTTACCGACGAGTGCGGCGTCAACGAACACCGCGCCGTCGAGTCGATGCATCAGCGGTACGCGAAGTTCGACACTACCCTCGATAACGGACGTTCCGCCGGTTGGTCGCGGAACGAAGAACCCGTTCGATTGAACCTTGTTCGGATCGCAGGCGGTTATCGGAGTGGTCGACGGGCAGATGATGGTGCCCTCCCTCGTCTTCCGCAGGCTGTCCGCGCTGATCGTGAGCACGCGCGGGCCGAGCTGATTCTCGCCGTAACCGCGCACCGACATGGCACCGCCGGCGTAGAAGCGCGTACGCGGATGCAGCACCGTGTCGCCGGTGGAGCTCGTCATTGCGCGTACGGCGCCAAGTCGCAAATGCACGGCGACGACCTCCTGCCGGAGACTCGGATGCCAGTACTCCGACGCGTCGAAGAGCGCGCGGTTGTATCGGTAATCGGAGAGCGTGTATCGCGTTGCACTCTGCAGGTCGACGCGGGCGATGTACCCCTTCGTCGGCGTGAACGGCTGATCGCTCCGATCGATGAACGCCGTGAACGTGAGTGGAGAGAGGCTCTGATGGCTGCGCAGTGTCTGAATGGTCGTCGTGTCGCAGACGCCATAATTGACGCAGAAGTACACGTCACCCGCCTCGACGCGCGTGACCTCATACCGGTACGTTAGGCTCGCCGGCGCACGTGCCATGAGCTGGCGCGTGAGCGTTGCCGTCGCACCGTAGCCGCGATCAATGAAGATTCCGGCTTGGGACCGACGGTGAGCGAATACGCCGAAGCCCGCCTGATTTTCCGGACGCCGCATGAATGCCGGCTGCAGGAAATCGACGCTCGCTCCCCATGTCGGTTGGAGAAACACGTTACTCTCTCCGAAGAGATTCACGATGTCTTCGGAGTTGGGCGGGAAGATGCTCGAGTTCGCGCCCAGGTTCGCCAAGCTTCCGGTGATGTCGAGGCGCCGCGCACCGCCCAGCATGTTGTGCGCGCTATAGCTGGCTTCGAGACGCGCGAAGTTCACATTGTCGAAACCAGCGCCGATGCGTGCGTCGTGGAGTGGTGCCTCGACGACCTGAATCTGGATGCGCTTGATGCTGTCGCCCGTCGGTGGAAGGATGCTCGCGAGTCGGAACAGGCTCGAGCTGTACAGCGTGCGCTGGCTCTCGAGCATGTCGTCGCGGTTGAACGGACGCCCGGGACGCAGCAGCAACATGTTCAAGACAGTCTGTGTCGCGACGCGCTGATTGCCGAGTACCTGAATGCTGCCAACGGTGGTCGGCCAGTTCGCAAATACTCGCATCGCAACTGCGGCACGACGCAACGAGTCGTTGACACTGACGGCGGTGTCTACAATCGCGTCTGCATACCCACGTTGCCACATCTGGCTCTGGAAGTTGAGCCGCATCGTGTCGAGCACGTTCAGATTCAGCGGCTGTCCGACCCTGAGAATCGCCAGCCGATTTCGTTGCCTCCTGCTGATCAGGGTCGAGTCATAGTCGATGCGCAACGCGCTGACGAGAGTCGGCTCACCTTCGTGGATGTGAAACGTTACGTACACACCTTTACCGTGCGGTGTCACGGAGGTGTCGACCGTCGTTTCCCGGTAGCCGCTGCGCCAGTAATAGGCGCGAAGGCGCAGAACGTCGCGCTGGAATTCGAGCCGATCGAGATAATGCTTCTCGACGAAGAGCGGAGACCTGCTCACGAGGCAGAACGGCAGGAGCAATGGGCTGTTGCATCTCGACGCGACGGTCGAGATGCTCTTCATCAGATAATGTTGATCGACGTGTTTGACGCCGGTCACGCTGAGCCTCAGGACCTCCGGCGACGAGGTCTTTTCAGGCGAAGTCGATTGCGCGAACAGCACACGTCCGCCTACGGCCAGAAGCAGCACACCGATCGAGTGCCACCGCGGGCCGCGCGCGAACGGGGCGCGGGAGGAATGCGGAGAACCCATAGATGGCGGACGAGACAAGCAAAGCTCGCGCCCGCAGCAAAAAGGCCGCGACGCTTTCGCGTCGCGGCCACAGGTCGTGCTGGATCAAGACCTTACAAGCCGGCGAGGAGGGCGTCGTTGGACGGCGTACCCGCGATGCGCTTGATCAGCCACTCCATCGCCGACTGCGGGGGCATCTGACTCAGCCCGCGCCTCAGCGTATAAACGCTATCGAGTTGCTCCGGGCGGAAGAGCTTCTCCTCCCGCCGCGTACCACTCGCGCCGATATCGATCGCCGGATAGATGCGCTTTTCGGCGAGCGGGCGATCGAGCTTGATCTCGCAATTTCCCGTTCCCTTGAACTCCTCGAAAATCACGTCGTCCATGCGTGATCCAGTCTCCACGAGGGCGGTAGCGATGATCGTCAACGATCCGCCGCCAGCGGACGTGGGGATTGCGCGCGCCGAACCAAAGAATGCTTTTGGCTTTGCCATGGCGGTCGCATCCAAGCCGCCGGACAGTGTGCGACCTGTGCCCCGTTCGGCTGTGTTATGCGCGCGCGCCATTCGCGTGAGCGAATCGAGAACAATCACCACATCCTTGCCGATCTCGACAAGACGCCGCGCACGCTCGAGCACCATCTCCGTCACTTCGACGTGTCGCTCGGCCGGTTGATCGAAGCTCGACGCAACGACCTCGCCGACGCCCCACGATATCGCTTCGCTCACTTCTTCAGGTCGCTCATCGACCAGCAGAATGATGAGTGACGCATTGGGGTGGTTTAGCGCGACGCCTTCGGTGATGCCGTGCAGAAGCGTCGTCTTACCAGCTCTCGCGGGCGCGACGATGAGTGCTCGCTGACCATAGCCCACTGGGGCGATGAGATCGATCGCGCGGCGAATGAGTTCCGCTCCGCCGCGAGCTGGACGTCCAGTTTCCAGCGTGAGCTTTCGTTCCGGATACGAGGCAGGCAGGGAGTTGAACTCCGCGCGGCGTGCTGCCGTAGCCGGATCATTCTCGTTGATGGATCGAATCTCGATAACCGTGAGGCGTCCACGTTGGTCGCGTCCCACGGTGGCGTCGATCAGATCACTCTTTCTGATGCCGAGCTGTCGAACGAGCATCGGCGGAATCCATGCGTCGCCAGCCTCGGCGAGATAGCTGTTCGTCGCGCGGCGTATGAAGCCGCCATCGCGCGACGGCTCGAACCATCCTTTCGTATCGCCGCTGGGTACGAGCGCGACTTGCTGCTGTTGCTGCTGTGGGTGATCGCGGCGGGGACCACGATCTCGCCCGCGTCGACGGCGTCGTCCATTCCGATGCTCGCGCGGCGGATAGGAGCCTTCGTGCCGGGAAGGATTCGGCGAGCCATAACCTTGACTCGTCGTCTGCGGAGAACCGCCGTTAGTCGTCCCGGTGTTGCCGGCGGCACCGTCGGCAGTGATACCGTTCTCGACCCGAGGATAGGTATCGGCGCGAGGCACTTCACCTCGATTGATCGCAGTCTCCTCGGGAGTCTCTCGCGATTCGCTCGCTTCTCGCGGCGGGGCCGAGGGAGGCATCGATGTTTCGCCGTTTGGCTCTGCATCACGCGGTCTTGGCGACACGGAGTCGACCGTCGTGACGACGCGTGGCGCTGAGCTCTCATCACTCAGGTTATCGCCGGAGCTCACGGGTGGAGGTGGCGCATCGGCGCTGCTGGTATCGACTGGCTCGTCGCGATAGGGATTGGGCTCGCCGGTAGATTCGGCGGCTGGTCGGTCATGCGGACGCTGACCGCGTCCGCGACGAGGAGGGCGTCGACGTTC
Source organism: Gemmatimonadaceae bacterium (assembly GCA_035280125.1). Taxonomy (GTDB): domain Bacteria; phylum Gemmatimonadota; class Gemmatimonadetes; order Gemmatimonadales; family Gemmatimonadaceae; genus AG2. Next base: position 4,220 of record DATEGN010000525.1, read on the forward strand.
GTTCATGCTGCTGTTGTTGAGTAAAGGTGAATACTCCGCCTGCTCGCCCACATATCGGGCCAACTGCAAAACTGCGGAAACTCGTGGTCATACTTGTGTGACTACGCTGCGCAGCATCGCGCAGAGCGCGCAGCCAAAACCGCTCTGAATCCTGTATGGACTCGTGCGGAATCGACGCAATGTGGCGGGATCGATGCGAAGCTTGCCTTGCCTTTAGCCGCTAAGAGCGAAGTTGGCTCACGGCGGTGCCGGCGATCATGATGCGGCGCGGCGCGTCAACCAACCGGAGAATCGCTCGAGCGCGGAGTCAGGCTGCCACGCTAAATCGGAGCGACCGAGCGGACGACGTCGCAGTCGTGCCGGCGGACGCCTACGAGTATCGCCACTTACTCGAAGTCGCGCAACCCTGAAGTTACGACCCTTCCGGCGCAGGAGCGCTGCGAACTTCGTGCCGCACCACAACTGTACCAGTATCGCCTTCCCGCCGAAAGTGCGCTCCGTCACGCTAGCTGTGACCCAATGCATCGAGACGGCGAACCAGCGCCACGATACGACGGCAAAGCTCCACCATGCGATCCGCGGACGCGCGCTGCTCAGTTGTCAGATCTTCGAGCTGGAGCAGCTGCGCCTCGGCAAGAAGAGCTGCGAGCGGATTGTTGATGCCGTGCTGAAGGGACATCGCGATCTGGCCTGCCGCGAACGTCCGACGCAATTGCAGGAGCTCCGGCGATTGATTCACCTCGAAGCCCAGCGCTTTCGTCAGCGCGGCGCCCAATTCGATGGGGCTCGCGCTGGCAGGTAATACACAAGAGCCGCCCAACGGGTCCGCCGTCTCGCGCAAAGCGGCATCGTCAGGCACCGAGCTCACGACTATGACAGGGGCATCGAATCCCCGCGCTCGCAACAGTCGCAAGGAATCGACGGCCACCCGCGGTGCGGGACCGGAATCGATGACCGCGACATCGGCGCGAGGCACCTGCGCCTCGGCGAGCGCCTGAACACTGATGGTTTGGACCGCTGCTCGGGAATAGATCATCGCGAGCTGTGCGCGAAGCAGCGACGTTCGGTCCTCACCCTCCGTAATCAAAAGGACGGTGAGATCATCGGACCTGGGAGCGGCAATCGCCGTCACGTCCGCATTGCGCTTACCAATCGAACTGACGCCTGCACGCCACTCGAATAGTATTGGTGCATGGAATCACGAACTCCCTCTCTGGACCTTGGCCTGGCGCGGATCGTCGAAGAGTATCGGGGCACGGCTAACATCGGAACGCTCTTCGATCAGGTGCGTGCCCTGGCAGCCGAGGCCGACCCTGAACAGCTGGCGCAAGCGACGAGGCCATATCACGGCATGCCAGAGGTCGTGATACCGGCCTACGAACAGATCGTCGCCTCGCATCCGACGAACGCACAAGCCATGGTCGTGCTCGCGAACGCGTACTGGCTCACTGGCCGTGGCGCGGAAGTGGTCGGCGCGCTCGCCAGCCGGGCAAAGGAAGCAGATGCGCACAACCGTGGGGCATGGCACCTGTGGGCGCTCTCCGAACCGGACTTGCGCATGCGGGTCGATCGATGGCTCGAGGTGACGCGACAGTTTCCTCAGGACCAGCTCGCCTGTGCGGCCCTGGCCGACAACGCCGCCAGCCTCGCCAGTTCTGACGACGATCCAGCCGCTTTGGATCTCGCGATCACGACCTATGAGAGTCTCCTCAATCAGTCGACCAATTCAGAGCAAAGAGCCGCCCTGGTCGCGACGCTGAAGGCGCTGAGGAAGTCGTAGGAAGGGCGCCGGAGATGCGGAACGAAGCGTTGATGGGATTAAGTGCAGATCCCTCGCTTCGCTCCGAATGACATCGAGCCCGTGTCGCTTATTCGACAAAACGCGTCTTCGTCGCATCGAGTCGGTCGAGATACTTCCTGATATCGTCGCCGACCGCTTGTATCCTCGTTATGCTGTGGGCATTGAAGGCAGGATCGAACGGGCTTCGCGTGGGACCGCCGGCCACCTCGAGTACCGCATCGAAGTTGTAGGTGTGCGTCTTTCCCGTCTTCGGATCCGTCCACGAGCCACGCCATGCGAGCTCGCGGTTCTTCGGCCAGATGCCGTACGGTAAGGCGAACGTCCGTATCTTGTATCCGGCCACCGCGGAATCGATCCCCATCACATTGCGGGCGATCTGCTCTTGAACCACCGCATCCGAGTACTTGTTCAACATCGCATGCCACAGCGTATGAGCGCACAGCTCGAAGCCGTTGTTCGCGAGCCACTGCACCTTCTGGAATCGCCACTGCTTGTGCTGGTTGCGGAACTTCGGACTATCGCCGAAGAAATTGTGGCCTGACGCGCCGCCGTTCAGCATGCAGAAGGTCGCGCGATTCTTCCAATCGGGGTGCTGTTTCTGAAAATCCAGCCAAACCCCCATGCCGCTCGTCGGGTCGATCTCGAGCTTGCCGTTATTCTCGAGATAGCTGAATTGCTCGGCTGAGGCATCATCGAACACGAAGATCACCGGTGACATTCCAGCCGGAACATCGCGGAAATCCTTATCGAGCATTTGTGAAACGGTGATCGGGCGGTAACCCCGCGCGTACACGTCCGCGAGATCCTTGCGGAAGCTCTCTACCGTCCGGGTGTAGTCGTGGTTTTCGCTGCAGCAAATCAGATGGTATTCGAGAATCGGAATCCGTCCGAGGTGATTCGCCGCGAGCCGCGGTGCGGAGCTGGCCGGCTGTGCAATGTCGCCTGCCGAGGACGTCCCCTTGATGCTCGGGGATGACGAAACAGGCTGGGTAGCCCCGTTCGGCGCACCGGCGCTGGCTTGCGGCGAGGCATCGGTCCTGCTCGTAGCACTCGCGTCCTTGGCGGCACCGCGGCAAGCGGTGGCTGCCGCGGAGGCGAGGGCGATGGTGGTCAGTACAGCGTTAATCGTGCGGTATGTCATAGCGTGCGATAACCTACGGCTCACAACGTGAAGAATCGGAACCCCAAAGTTCGTGAAGGGAACTCGGAGAAGCACGGAAACGTAGCAATGTCATGGCTGACAACCCGCGACGGCAGGGCGCCTCACGCGTGAGACTCTCGCCGCGCACGCTCGTCACGCTGCTGCGCCAGCGTCTCCGCGAAGCTCCCAAGCTTCCACTTCATACACTCGTCCGGCGTCACTGGATCGGGTTTTCTGCGCTTGCCGCGACCATCGCGGCTGTGGCCGCCGTAGACAGCTGGCTCTACACGTGCGGATACGCGGGCTGTCCGACAGCCTCCGAGATTCGCGCCTTTCATCCCAGCGAAGGCGGCAGCATCGTCGACGTGTATGGCCGGCTCGTTGGCCACCTCGCGATCGTGCGACGCGTCAACATCGACCTCAGCGAAGTGCCGCCATATGTCCAGCAGGCGTTCATAGCGACCGAAGACCGACGCTTCTACGACCACAACGGCCTCGATTGGCGCGGCTTCGCCCGCGCGCTCTTCCGCAACGTCGGCTCCCTCGGTGTTCGCGAAGGGTTCAGCACGATCACGATGCAGGTCGTGCATAATAGCTTTCTCGCCGACCGCTACCACGGCCGGTCGTTACGACGGAAGCTGGTCGAACTTCGAATCTCTCGACTCGTCGAACGCGAGCTCACGAAAAATCAGATACTTGAGCATTACCTAAACGTCATCTATCTCGGCAATGGGATGAACGGGGTCGAGGCCGCGAGCCGCGACCTCTTTGGCAAGCACGTGAGTCAGCTCTCGCTGGCCGAGGGCGCAATGCTCGCTGCCTTGCCCAAGGCGCCGTCGACGTACACGCCGCGACGCAATGCCCAGGTCGCCCAGAGCAGGCGGAATCTCGTGCTCGGGCTCATGGCGGATCAGGGCTTCATAACGCAGCCGCAGGCGAACGCCGCCGAGCACGAGCCACTGCGTATCTCGGAGACGGAGTGGCGTCCCTCGAGCGTCGACGAGCCCACCGCGCTCGACGCCGTGCGTGCGATCGTCGACTCGGTGCTGCCCGACGTACTGAAGGACGGCGATGTCACCGTGCACACGACGCTCGATTACGGGCTACAACACGCCGCGGATCGAGCAGTCGCCAAACAGGCAGCGGCTATCACACGCGAGACGATCGACTCCTACGGACGCGTCAGCGAGCCCGCGCAGGGCGCGCTCGTCGCGATGGATCCCGCGAGCGGCGACATTCGCGCGCTCGTGCCTGGTCGGCACACCAACAAAACCGTGCGCGGCGGCTTCAATCGCGCGCTCTTCGCCAAACGACAACCCGGTTCGGCATTCAAGCCCTTTGTGTATGAAGCCGCCCTCATGGCTGGCCTGTCGCCGGCGTCGATGGTGGACGACGATCCGGTCGAGGTGATGACCGGACGCACGATCTGGCGGCCCGCGAACTACAACGACAACTACGCAGGGCAGGTGACGCTACGCCGAGCGCTCACGCTCTCGGCGAATGCTGCCACCGTTCGCGTGAGTCAAACGATCGGCACGCCGGCCGTCATCGCTGCCGCGCATCGCAACGGCATCGTCAGCGCGATTCCGGCCGTACCCGCGATAGCGTTGGGCGCCGTTGATGTTACCCCTCTGGAGCTGGTGACTGCGTACGCGCCTTTTGCCAATGGTGGGCACAAGGTTCGCGCGCGCCTCGTGACACGAATCGAAGCGCCCGACGGCACGCTGCTGTGGAGCACGGAGATCCAAACCGCTCCAGTGCTGGATCCTCGCGACGCGTACGAGATCACTTCGATGCTCCGCTCGGTCGTCGACTACGGTACTGGGCGCACACTCCGCGATCTCGGTGTGAACGGACCGGTCGCCGGCAAAACCGGCACGACGAACGATGGTAACGACGTCTGGTTCGTCGGATACACGCCTTCGCTGCTCGCGGGCGTATGGTTCGGCTACGACACGCCGCGTCCGATTGCGTACGGCGCAACCGGCGGACACTTCGCCGCACCAGCATGGGCCGACTTCTATCTCAATGGATGGCGAGAGCGTCCCGGCGCCGACTTTCCCGTGCCAGACGGCATGGTCATGCGCGTGATCGACCCCGAGTCGGGGATGCTCGCGACCGAGTTCTGTCCGCGCCGACAGCGCGAATATTTCAAGCCCGGCACCGAGCCACAGCTGCCATGCAGCATGCACCAGGAGCCGTTCCAATCGCAGACGGTCGACAACGGTGAGACGATTCCACAGGCCGTGGGAGGCGTTCTCGAGTCGATTGGAAAGGGGATCGGGAAATTGAAGAAGATCTTCCGGTTCTAGCGGAACGGAGAACGGGGGACCCGGACCGAAGCGCTTATGGGATTAAGTGCAGATTCCTCGCGGCGCTCGGAATGACAACCGATCTCCGCTCCCGCTCGGCGTTTCCTGTCCCCGTTCCCCGTTCCCCTACAGGATCCCCAACCACTTCGATCGGTCGTTCTCGAATCCCGGGAAGATCGCCTCGAGCTTCGTTGCGCCCAGGTGCTTTGCCGCGACCTCGCCAAACACCGAACGGAAATCAGTCGTTAGGGCGAGATCTCGACCTTCGTTGAGCTGCTCCTGCTCCAGTCCGGGCCAACGACCAAAGATCTTCTTACCGCCGTGCACACTGCCACCGATCACGAACAGTGACGTCGCGTGGCCGTGATCCGTGCCGCCATTTCCGTTCTGGTGAGCCGTACGTCCGAATTCCGACATCGTCATGATCACCACGTCGGCCATGCGATCGCCAAGGTCGGCTACGAGCGCCTGAATCGACTTGGCGAAGTCGTCGAGACGCGCCGCGAGCTGACCGGTTGCCCCACCCTGGTTCACGTGTGTGTCCCACCCGCCAACATCCGCGAAGGCGACCTCGAGGCCGACGTCGGCTTTGATCAGCTGCGCGATCTGACGCAAATGCTGGCCGAAAGGTGATCGTGGATAGTCCGCGCTATTCTGCGGGATGTACTGCTGTGGATTGGCCGTACGCAGGATCTTCATCGCCTCGAACATTTCGCCACCGGCGGCGTGCACGACGTCGGCCGATCCAGTGCGATAGAGTGCCTCGATTCGCTCGGCTTCGCTGCCGTTCGTGCGAATCGAGAACTCGTCGAGACTGTTCATAGCGATGACAGGCGCGGGTCCTTCGAGAATGCGCGGCGTCTGCGGCGTCATTGCTACCGCTTCGAAGGGCGACGCCTTGCTGCCTTCCTTTGCACCATTCCCAGCCTGCCGAGCGCCGGACACTGCGCACTCCTCGCAGGTTCCACGCGTCGCGAGATAGCGATTCAGCCAGCCATCGGGAGTGCCTTTGTTGTCCGGCGTCCCGCTTTCCATGTAGTCCTGCGCGTCGAAGTGCGAGCGAGTGTTACTCGGGCTTCCCACCGCGTGCACTGGCGCGAGCAAGCCACGGTCCCACAGCTCCTTCATCGGACCGAGTGATGGATGCAGGCCAAAGAACCCATCCATGTCCAGGGCGGCTTGTGCCGCGCCTGATGTCGGCCGCGGAATCGCGATCGAAGGACGCATGCGATAGTACGCCGCCTCGCCATGTGGCACGACGACGTTCAACGCGTCTGCCGCGCCACGCTGAAAGAGACAGATCAGAACCTTGCCGCGGCCATTGCCATGCGTCGACGCGCCGCGCAGGAGCTCCATTCCGTAGACGCTCCGACGCAGAAAGCTCGGGCTGAGGCCCATCGTGACCAGAGCCATCGCGCCGGATCTCATGAACACACGACGATTCATACGCTACCTCGATGAACAAACCGCAATCGATACCTAACGACGCTGAAACTCCGGTGACCCGAGGGCAAGACCCACGACCTGCGCGAGTCCTTCGAGCTGAACGGGCCGATTGAGCGGCGACGCCACGTTCGGTCTCGGCAGTCCTTTCTTCGACACCGCGTTGCCGGCTTGCCGCGGTCGATCATTGGTCATGTCATCCTGCATGGGATTGTCCATGACATCGCTGCCTGACGAGTCGGCCGTCGCCAGCCTCCCGATGAGTGGATTCTCGCCAGACA
>DATEGN010000526.1:0-3748 GCA_035280125.1 Gemmatimonadaceae bacterium
TACGCAATCGCCCGGTGGCTCGAGGAAGCCACGGGCGATGCGATTCAGGTCGAGGAGGGTTCGCTCTACCCTGCCCTGTACCGGATGGAGAAACGTGGCTGGATCGAAGCCGAGTGGGGCATGTCGGAGATCGGCCGGAAAGCCAAGATCTACCGACTCACCAACGCCGGTCGAAAACAGCTCCGGTTGGAGACGGCGGAGTGGTCGCACTTCGCTTCCGCCGTCTCCCGAGTGCTCACGCCGTCCTAGCCATCAAGCAGGCGGCACGACCATCCCGCTGCAGTCGCCGAATCCGATTCGAGCGAAGCCCGGGCGCTCACAATGGGCGCGCATGATCACCTCGTCACCATCGGCCAGAAACGTCCGCGATTCCCCGTTCGGAAGCTTGATTGGATCGCGGCCGCGCCAAGTACGCTCGAGCAAGCAGCCACGGCTCTCCGTCTCGGGCCCCGATATGGTTCCGCTTCCGAGAAGGTCACCTGGCCGCAGATTACAGCCGTTGCTCGTGTGATGGGTGAGCAGCTGGGCGACCGTCCAGTACATCGATGTGAATCGTCCGCGACTGATCCGCACCGGGTCCTGCCTCCGTTGGCGCATCGTCGCGGTCGCGAGGTAGACCTCGACAGTGATATCGAGGCCGCCGCGACGCTGATCGACATCCCAGAGCAGATAAGGGAGCGGTGGCGGATCCCCATCAGGGCGGACATAGGCCGGCGCCCGGAATGGCTCGAGCGCCTCGAGCGTCACCACCCAGGGTGATATTGTCGTCGCGAAGCTCTTGGCCAGGAACGGGCCGAGTGGCTGATATTCCCAACTCTGAATGTCGCGCGCGGACCAATCGTTGAGGACACAGAATCCAAAGATGTGGCGGTCGGCTTCGATGATTGAAATGGGCGAGCCCAGTGCGTTGGCGCTGCCGACGAGAATCCCGAGCTCCACCTCGTAGTCGAGGCGCCGCGTTGGCGCAACGGACGGCGGCTGCTCCGGGTCGTCTCGGATCTGCCCGGTCGGTCGCCGAATGTGATTGTCGCTCACCACGATGGAGGACGCCCGCCCGTGATAGCCGATCGGCACGTATTTGTAGTTCGGCAACAAGGGGTCGTTCGGCCGCAGCATCGTCCCGACATTTCGCGCATGATCGATCGACGCGTAGAAATCGGTGTAGTCGCCGATGACTACCGGCAATCGCATCTCCGCCTCGTACATCGGAACGAGCACGCGGCGGGCAATTCCGGGATCTCGGCGGTACTGCGGCGAGTCTACGCGAAGCAGCTCGCTCAGACCTCGCCTGAGGCCGGACACGGCATCGGGCCCGAGCGCCATCAGCTCGTTCAAATGACCTTCGCGGCAGCGCTCTGCTCCCGACATGGCTGCATCGATCAGCAATCCCTCGTCGAGGCAAGCCGCGACGTCCACGATCTGATCGCCGATTGCCACGCCAATTCGCGGAGGCTCGTGTCGGCCGGTGCGCTTGAACACACCGAAGGGAAGATTCTGGATGGGAAAGTCGCTGCCGGGCGTTTGCGCCGACTCGACCCAGGAGGCGAGCTCGATCCGATGCGTCTCGTTCAGCGCCATCGCCGCGGCGAATCAGAGCAAGGCGAGTTGTCGCAGATCATGGACTGGTTCCTCGAATGAACATGACCCGAAGGACAGCGCAAAGGTCGCGTGTGTTTCGAGCAATTCCTGTCGGGTCACTCGAATATCGTTCCAGCGCACGCCGTCATCTCCGAATTGAACCTCGCTGACTCGCTCTGCCTCGAGGACACTTACAATGTCCTCGAGCGGTGCACCCCGGCGGGCCAGCGCCGCGGCCACGAACAAATTCAAAAAACCGAACATCACTGCACTCGGCGCGGATTGCTCGTACGTGAGCGGATAGCGCCCTCGCCAAGGATGATGCAGTCCCGCCGTTGCCTTGAATCGCACATCGTGCTCGGCGCACGACGTCAAAAAACGGGCAACGTGCGCCGCCTCGGGAAATGCATCCGCCGTGACGCCGCCAGTGCGAATCTTCGCGCACACGTTCGCGGCGGCAATAGGAGCAATGAACTCTGCCAGCTCGCCGTTCGACGGAATCTCGATGAAGAGCCGCAACGACGGTGGCAGATGCTCGACCATCGTCGCGATCGACTTGCGCGCTGCCGAGGGTGGTCCGCCGAGTCTCACCTCCGCTGAATCGATCAACACTGCACCGGCGTGAGACGCATTGAAAGCTCGAACGCAGGCCGCATCGGCAGCAGGGTCATCGCCGAGTAGCACGCTGAGTCGCCACGGCTGGCCCGCTACAGCGACTTCGCGCTGTGCCGCCACGAGCTCCTGTACTCGCGTTAACGGCACGACGAAGCGACCAAGCGCCCAGGCGTCCGTCGTGCCGCGATAGGCGGCGTAGCGCGAGACGGCCTCACGCATGCCGAGCGCTGCCGGCGGAAAGAGGCCGGCATAGTCGACCGCGCCGGTAAGCAGTGCATGCAGCGAGGCAGACGGCGTCATGGGATGGACAATCGCCCGGGTGATCTGCCTAACGCTTTCGTCGTGTCTTCTTCGGTTCGACGATGGTTCCGCGACAGTCTGGCGCGCCACACTTGCAGGCGTAGAACGCGAGATCCTCGGCAGTATACTCGTCGAGATACTCGTACTGATAGTCGTACGTGAGCTCTTCGCCAGGCGCTATGCGCTTGATGGATTCGATCCAGATGTGACCGCGCTCGATATACGCGTCACAATTTGGGTTGCACGAGTGATTAATGAAGCGAGCATCGTTGCCATCAAAAGCGGCATCGACAATCTGCTTGCTATTCAGCGTGAACAGGAACGTGTGGTGCCGCTCGTCCTTCTCGTCTGGGTAGCGACGATCAGACTCGGCATAGCTGATCTTTTCGCCCGTGTACTCGATCAGACGGGTCCCTCGTGGAATCTCTTTCCGCGCGAATGCCCCCAACCCCTGAATCGATGACCCGCGCAGCTCGAACCACTCGTTATCATTTTGCGGCGGCGGAGAGGGCCGATGCCGGTTTGCTGGCCTGGGCGCGACGCTCCTCGCAATACGCTTCGATTTTGTCTTCGTCGGCATTGATCAACGTGTACTTGCCGACAGCAAGCTATCGAGCCGGGTCGCATTCACCAGGGGCTCGATTCCGAGAGGAGAGCTCGCAACTCGCCATCGCTCTTCGCGCCGAGCTCGGTCTCGGCTGAAAGTGCTGTTTCCTCCGCAATCGTCATTTTACGCACGTCGCCACCGGCAACTGGCGTGAAGAGGATGACGAAGGTGCCCCACGACTCGTGGCCAATCACGGCATCCCAGAGCGCGCCGTCGTTCGCCGAAAATCGACGCATTTGGCGCGCTCCAGGCGCGTCGTTAGAAGTTGAACCGCAGGCCGGCGCTCAACGCGAAATTGTGGGCGGTCTCTCCCTGCACATCGAGGTTCGTAGCGCCTTGGAAGTTGAACTTGCCGATGTAATCCTTGGCCATCAAGCGAAGACCCATCGATTGTCCGAGACCGATGTCCGCACCTAAACCGACATTTGCGGCAAAGTTCGTGGTATTCGTCTGGATGACGGACTCGCTGATGTTGTAGTGCCAGGCTCCGACGCCGACCTGAGCAAACGGCTTGAGACTCAAACCGCTCGCGGTGGTCAGCGGCAGATCGAGTTGTAGTCCGCCGTCGTAGAGGAGCGTCGAGCTATGCGCGATGGAATACCCGCCGAGGAACGGAATTCCCGCGGTGATATCGGAGCTCGTGTAGCC
>DATEGN010000527.1:0-7969 GCA_035280125.1 Gemmatimonadaceae bacterium
CGAGAAGCCATAACCGAGGATTATCTTTCCGTGCTCCCAGCGCCGCTTGCGCGCGGTACTCGATATCGAGCCCGGCTTGCGCTCAATGACTCGCAGCTCTACGCCGCTCCCTAGCCCCTAGCCCGTTGCCTTCCGTCTACGTCGAAACCTACGGCTGCCAGATGAACGTGAGCGATTCCGAGTTGATGCTCGGCAAGCTCGCGGCGCATGGCTACGAGCCGGTCGACGGCCCGGAGGGGGCGGACGTCATCCTCGTCAACACCTGCGCGATTCGCGACCACGCCGAGCAGCGCGTCATTGGTCGCCTCGGTGAGCTGAAGCGCCACATGAAGCCGACGTCGATCATGGGCGTGACCGGATGCATGGCGCAGCGGCTCGGCCCGCAACTCCTCGAGAAAGCGAAGCACGTGAGCCTCGTCGTCGGCCCAGATGGCTATCGGGCGCTCCCAGCACTCGTCGAGCGTGCACGAGAGGGCGAGCGGTCCATCCAAACCTCCTTCGACCTCGAGGAACATTACGAGGACTTTCAACCAAAGCGTTTCGATCGCGTCAAGGCATGGATTCCGGTGCAACGTGGCTGCGACTACCGCTGTACGTACTGCATCGTGCCCTACACGAGAGGATCGGAACGAAGTCGGCGGCTTGCAGACGTCGTTGGTGAAGCAGAGCAGGTCGCGCGCGATGGCATGACTGAAGTCGTCCTTCTCGGGCAGACCGTAAACTCGTATCACGACGGTGAGTATGATTTCGCCGACCTGCTGCGCGCGGTCGGCGCGGTCCCGGGCATCCGGCGACTTCGATTCACGAGTCCTCACCCTAACGATTTCAGCGATCGTGTCGTCGACGCGTTGGGCAGCGTCGAAGCGGTGTGCGAGCACGTCCATCTCCCGATGCAATCGGGCTCGACCCGGACGCTCAAACGCATGCTCCGCCGCTATACGCGCGAGCAGTATCTCGAGTGCGTCACTCGACTGCGACATGCCATCCCTGGGCTGTCGCTGACGACCGACGTCATCGTCGGCTTCCCGGGAGAAACAGAAGACGATTTCCAGGAAACGCTCAGCGCGGTGCGCGAGGTCGGGTTCGCGGACGCGTTCACCTTCATCTTCTCGATGCGTGACGGAACACCCGCCACGCGCCTCCCTGCCGAGATGATCGTACCCGAAAAAATCGCCGCTGAACGGATGGCTCGCCTTATCGAAACGGTGCGGGGGATGTCGCGCGCGCGAAATCTCACGTTGCTTGGCCAGCGCTACGAAGTCCTCGTGGAGAAGGGCGCGCGACGCGGCGAGCTACTTCAGGCACGAACGCGTGACTTCAAGACGGTCCTTCTGCCCGGCGACGACTCGATGATCGGCCGATACTTCAACGTAGAGCTGACCGGTACGACAGGCTCCACTTTCACCGGCACGATCGTGCGCGACCGTCAGCCGCTTCCAATGGCCGGATGAGAAGCCCGCTCGAACGCGCGGTGCGCGACGTACACCTCAAGCTCGCGACAAAGCACACTGAGTTTTGCTCCTGCGAGCAATGCGCGGATGACGTGGTCGCGCTTGTCATGAACCAGACTAAGCCCCGGTACACGACGACGGGGCTCGGCTGGGCGATCGAGGCAGCGGATCTCGACACGGACCAGGTGCGGGCCGAGCTCTCGGTGCTCGTGTTCGAAGCCATGCACCGCGTCGCCGAGCAGCCGCGTCACGCGCCTTCCGAGGCGGTTACCAGCAAGCAGAGACCCGCCGGATCGTGACCGGTGCCGAGCCCGCGGTGAGTTCACCCCGGGGAGCTCGACGTGCCACTCATCGCGATCGCCATACTCGCGTATGCCGCCGGCTTGTTAGGCGGCTTCGGCACGAGTGCGGTCACTGTCGGCGGCTTGGGCCTGAGCGCGGCGTTGGGCGGCGCGATCTATCGGCACCTTTTGATCTTCGCCGGCGGCGCCGCGCTGGCGGCGGGTGGTCTCGTTGCCGCCACCCGAAAAATCGCTGACGCGCACTGCGAAGCCCTTCTTGTCCGCGAAGGGATCCGCTCGGCAGTCCTCGACGAGATAGCGGAGCCGGGTGCCTTCGTACATTCCCGGCCAGTCGGGTGCCCCGTGGTGGTGGCGCTCGCGGTCGTGTCGGGTCGAGCTTCGGCGGGCAGCACGGTGCGGATTCGCGGGAGTCTCGCCCCGGCGCAGCGGGGCTATGTCGTGCACAATGCCGTTCTGTCGCTCGTGGACGGACCGGGCTGGCGCGAGCGCTGGCGCGCCAACGCCAACGCGTCTATCGAGCGTGTCTTCTCGGCAGACGCTCCGCTCGCCAAGGCGCTGCTCATCGCCGACATGCGGGATCTCTCGCCCGAGATTCGCGACCGGTATGCAGCCGCCGGACTCGCGCACATGCTCTCGATTTCCGGATTGCACGTTGGGATCATCGCGCTGGCGCTCGAGATTCTCTTTCAGCTTTTTCGTCTCGCGCGACGTCAGGCGACCATCGCGTCGATTCTCGTCGTTGCCATTTACGTGGTCCTCATTGGCGCGCCCGAAGCGGCAGTACGCTCGGCGGCCATGCTCGCCGCGTTAGGTGCGTCGCGGCTGCTGCAGCGGCCCACGTCCCCGTGGGCGATGCTCGCGATTGGCGCCGCGGCTCCACTCGTGTCGCCACGCTCCGTGCTCGAGGTCGGCTATCAGCTCAGCGTCGTCGGCGTCGCCGCGCTCATCGCCGCGGGCGAGCTCGTTAGGCGGGCGGTACCGCGACGAATCGCCGGCTGGCGCCGCAACCTGCTGGCTGGTCTCATCGTGTCGACGGTCGCGACGATCGCGAGCGCTCCGCTCGTCGCGTGGACCTTTGGCCGGATCAGTCTCGTGGGTCCGGTCACGAATCTCGTCGCCGCGCCGCTGATGACGCTCGCCCAGCCGATGCTCTTTCTGGGCCTGCTGCTCGCGCCGGTGCACGGGCTGGCGTCGCTCGTGGGGGACGCGGTACACCCGCTCCTCGTCGGCTTCGACTCAATCGCCCTCGCGGGCGCATCGATACCCGGTGGTTGGATCGAGGTATCGCCGACGGCGGTCACGGCAATGCTCGCCGGCGTAGCCTCGGTGGCCTTGATCATCGCGTGCGTCAGCCGTTGGCCAGGGCGTGCGTTGCTCGTGGGCAGCTCCGCGATTGTGTGCCTGGTCTGGAGTGGGCTGGCGCCCGCGGGCAGCGGCTTGGTCGAGGTGCATGCCATCGACGTCGGCCAGGGAGACGCCATAGGTCTGCGTACGCCCCACGGAGCATGGGTTCTGATCGACGCGGGTCGCGCTTGGCTGGGAGGCGATGCCGGACGCTCGGTCGTCTTGCCCTACCTCACGAGGAGGCGCGGCGCTCTGGAGGCCTTCATTCTGTCGCATCCGCACACCGATCACGTAGGCGGCGCGGCAACAGTCATCGCCGCGCTCCGTCCTCGGTACTACTTCGACGCGGCGTTCGCCGGCGACGCCAATGCCTATCGAGAGTCGCTGCTGCGGGCCCACCAGGTTGGAACCGATTGGGAGCGAGTGCATCCCAATGATTCTCTCGTGGTAGACGGCGTGGTCTTTCGGTTCCTTGGTCCCGATTCAATCTGGACTTCGGCACTCAGCGATCCGAATCTCGCGAGCACGATTGTGCTCGCACGCTTTGGCAGGGTGCGAATACTCCTTGTTGGGGACGCGGAGCGCCCGGAAGAGGATTGGCTTCTTGCGCGTTACGGTGACTCGCTGCACGCCGACGTGTTGAAGGTTGGGCATCACGGGAGTTCGACGAGCAGCAGCGAACCATTCCTGGATGCGGTGCGGCCGCGCATCGCGCTCGTGTCGGTAGGGACGGGGAACAGCTATGGCCATCCCAGCGCCGCCGTCATGGCAACGCTCGCCGCAAGAGGTGCACAAGTATTGCGAACGGATCGGCTCGGGACGATCGTCGTCCGCACTGATGGGCAGCGTCTCATGGTGGACGCCAATGGAGAGTCATGGGAGCTTCCGACATCGTCGCGGCCCTGATCGGCCGGCGTGTTACGCTGTCGCCAGCGCTCCGAGCGCGGTATCCCGAGCTCGAGCGCGTCCGGTGGCGGCGCGGCGGTATTCCCGTGAACGTCGCCAGCTGGTTCATCGGCTCCGCCGCGGCGATTACCCTCTGGCGTACTGTGTTCCTTTCGCACACGGTGTCACCGGACGACGAGTTACTCTTGCACGAATTCCGGCATGTTCAGCAGTTTGAGTCCAGCGTGACTTTCCCGTTGCGTTATTTGTGGGAGAGCGCGCGACGTGGCTACTTTGCCAATCGTTTCGAGGTCGACGCGCGGGACTACGCCGCGCAGCGGCTTCGGGGTGTGGACTGAACGCTAATCCCAGCGGAGGCTTCCCGTGGTTCGACACACGGCAACGTCGGTCGTCACGATAGAGCGGTTCATCATCGAGCAGGAGCGGCAGCATCCCGAGGCTACGGGCGAGCTGTCGGGCATCCTGTACGACATCGCTCTTGCGGCGAAAATGATCGCGAGCAAGGTCCGCATGGCGGGTCTTGCCGACATCCTCGGCTCTGCGGACTCGCAGAACATCCAGGGCGAAGTTCAGCAAAAGCTCGACGTCGTCGCGAACGAGATCATCATCAAGGCGATGGACCACACCGGTCGCCTGTGCGCGATGGCATCCGAGGAGGAGCCGGGCATCATCCAGATCCCCGAGCACTTCCGCTGCGGCAAGTATGTGCTGCTCTTCGATCCGCTCGACGGCTCGTCGAACATCGACGTCAACGTTCCCGTCGGAACGATCTTCTCCGTCGTTCGAAAGATCACCCGCGGCCGTCATGGCGAGATGGAGGATCTCCTCCAGCCCGGACGGCGGCAGGTGGCAGCAGGCTACGTGATCTATGGCTCGAGCACGATGCTCGTGTACACGACGGGTCAGGGCGTGCATGGCTTCACGCTCGATCCCTCGATCGGAGAGTTCCTCCTCTCGCACCCCAACATTCGCATCCCCGACGACGGCCGGTATTTGTCGGTGAACGACTCATACGAGCAGTTGTGGGACGAGAATGTGAAAACACTCATGCGCCGCTATCGTGGCCTCGAGGGCGGGACCAAGGCGTTGAGCGTTCGCTATGTGGGATCGCTCGTCGCTGACTTTCACCGCAATCTCCTGGGCGGAGGAATCTTCGCCTACCCGGCGAACCGAAAGTCGCCCAAGGGCAAGCTGCGCCTCCTGTACGAGGCGAATCCGCTCGGCTTCATCGTCGAACAGGCCGGCGGCGCCGCGAGCGACGGCAACATTCGCGTGCTCGACGTGCTGCCAACGGAGCTGCATCAACGCACGCCGCTCTACATCGGCAGCAAATCCTGCGTCGAGATGGCGAAGGAATGCGTGGCGGGAGTGTCGCAGCTGGTGGGAGCGTAGGCCGGCTGAGGGGCTAGGGGCTAGGGGATAGGGACTGGCATGAGAGAGCCCTAGCCCCTATTCCCTAGCCCCTAGCTCCTCACCTAATGCCAGAAGACAAGATCCAGTCGCCCTCCGGACTACCGATCGAGCCTGTCTATCGGCCGGACAACGCTGCGTTCTCGTACGACGACGATCTCGCCGACCCGGGCGCGTTTCCGTTCACTCGCGGCGTGCAGCCAACGATGTACCGCGGCCGTCTCTGGACGATGCGTCAGTACGCCGGCTTCGGCACGGCGGCCGAGACGAATCGCCGATTCCGTCTGCTGCTCGACGCGGGACAGACCGGCTTGTCGGTTGCGTTCGATCTTCCCACGCAGATGGGCATCGACTCCGACGACGCGCGCGCCGTCGGTGAGGTCGGCCGCGTCGGCGTCGCGATCGACACCGTGGACGACATGCACGTCCTTCTCGACGAAATCCCGCTCGACCGTGTGTCGACGTCAATGACAATTAATGCAACAGCCTCGACACTGTTGGCTATGTACATCGTCGTCGCCGAGGAGCGCGGCATCTCGCGCGAGAAGATCAGCGGTACGATTCAGAACGACATTCTGAAGGAGTACATCGCTCGCGGCACGTACATCTATCCGCCGGAGCCGAGCCTGGCGCTGATCGCCGAGATCTTTCGTTTTTGCTCCGACGAAGTACCGAACTGGAATCCGATCTCGATCTCCGGCTATCACATTCGCGAGGCGGGCGCGACGGCAGTGCAGGAGCTCGCGTTCACATTCGCCAATGCAATCGAGTATGTGTCGCGCGCGACCGACGAGGGACTCGCGGTCGATCGATTCGCGCCGCGGCTCTCGTTTTTCTTCGCCGCGCATAACGATCTTTTCGAGGAAGTCGCGAAGTTTCGCGCGGCCCGGAGAATCTACGCGCGGCTCATGCGTGATCGGTTCGGCGCGAGTGATGCCAGCGCACGACTGCGATTTCATACGCAGACGGGCGGCGTGACCCTGCAGGCCCAGCAGCCCTTGAACAACGTCGTTCGCGTCGCGATCCAGGCGCTCGCGGCGGTTCTTGGCGGCACGCAATCACTGCACACGAATGGCTACGACGAAGCGCTCGCGCTGCCGACCGAGCAGGCGGCCACCCTCGCACTTCGCACGCAGCAGGTCATCGCCTACGAGTCGGGGGCGGCAGTCACCGCCGACCCGTTAGGTGGCAGCTACTACGTCGAGCACCTGACGAGCGAGCTCGAAGAGCGCGCGATCGCGCTGCTTGCCCGAGTCGATGATCTGGGTGGTGCGGCCAAGGCGATCGCGGCGGGCTTCTTCCAGGAGGAGATCGCGCGGAGCGCATACGAGTTCCAACTCCGTGTCGAGCGAGGAGAGACCGTCGTCGTCGGAGTCAATCGCTTCAGCGACGGACGCGAGGCGCCGGACGTACCCACACCCGACTACTCCGCGCTCGAGCGTGCCCAGGCGGCGCGAGTTCGTGACGCACGCGCGAAGCGCGATGCCGATGCCGTGAGCCAGGCTCTCGAGCAATTGCGCGCCCTCGCGGCGTGCTATGCAGCCGAGACCTCAACCCAAAGCCGACCACATTTGATGCCGGCGATTATCGACGCGGTCCGTCTCCGCGCCACCGTCGGCGAGATCGCGGGCGTTCTTGCGGGTGAGTGGGGGCGATACCAGCCCACCTGACGGGCAGCACGGCAGCACACAGACAAAGAGAATGCGTGCTGAGGCGCTGATAGCCGCTCTCGGGTTGTCGATCGCTCCGATTGCCTTACGACAGATTGAGCATCTACTACAATCGCCCCGTCGCAAGTGACGTTTCGCCGTGCTTCATCGTCCGATAGACGTGCGAGCCCTCGAAGTCCCCCCACCATTCTGCTCGCCGCTATCCCACCAGGAGGCCATGTGAAGTACCGCCTTTTCGCCGGTGCTGCCGCTGGCGTCGCACTGTTTGCGTCAACCGCGGCTGCGCAGGTTTGTCAGGGAGACCTCTCCTTTCGCAGCAGTCCGATTCATGTCGCCGGCAATCTCGGAATTACCAATAACACGACTGCCTTTGGCGGTGGTCTCGACTTTGGTCATCCGAGCGGCTTCTACGGAGGCGGCTCACTCGGGATGATGAACTTCAGCGGGGCGAACGGCACTGGCATCGTACTGGGTGGTGGTCTCGGCTATAGCATGCCGCTCGCCGCTCGCAGTCCATGGCAGGTTTGCCCCGGTGGCACGCTCAGCCTCGATTTCGGTCCCTCGCAGACCGTTGGTGGAACGACGATCCACACGTCGATGCAGACCTTCACTCTCGGCGCTTCGATCGGGCGTTCGCTGCCGCTCAACAAGACCGTCTCGCTGCTCCCGTTCGGCGAAGTGGCGCTCGGTCATACGACTGCGAGCGCGAGCGGCGGAGGCGTGAGCGCATCGGCCTCCGATACCTACTTGGTGCTCGGTTTCGGGGCCGGATTCCAGTTCTCACCGTCACTCGTTCTGCGGCCGTCGCTGCAGGTGCTTGCCGGTGCGGACCTGGTTGACGACACCGTCTTCAGCCTCGGCGTGACCTGGGCACTGCCGCGTTAGG
>DATEGN010000528.1:0-4556 GCA_035280125.1 Gemmatimonadaceae bacterium
GAAAATGCAAGACTGACGCCCTCAACCGAGGACACAGTTTGATCTCGCGCCGACGCCGCGCTAGGTGAGCCGATGCTGGTGCCAGCGACATCGCGGCACTGAGCTAGATTTCCCGCCCACACTACACCGGCCCCGAGCGCCGGGGTCCTCACCACGCGACACGCTTTGGAACTGGAATCGATGGGCAAGGAAAGCAAGCGATCCGTTGTACTTGTCGTTCTCGACGGTTGGGGACATCGCGCCGAACGTGAGGGTAATGCGATCGCGTTGGCACAGACGCCGACTTGGGATGCGCTGACGGGGCGCTACCCACGAACGCTGCTCTCCGCTTCCGGTCTGGCGGTTGGACTGCCGGAACATCAAATCGGCAACAGTGAAGTTGGGCATTTGAATCTCGGCGCCGGGCGCGTCGTGATGCAGGATCTCGTGCGAATCGATCGCGCCATTGCTGACGGTAGCTTTTACCGGAATTCGGCATTTGTCGAGGCCTGCCAGCGTGCGAAGCGCTCGAAAGGCACGCTCCATCTCGTTGGGCTCATCGGCAAGGGAGGAGTCCATGCGATGGATCAGCACCTGTTCGCGCTGATCGAACTCTGCGCGCGCGAACAGGTACCGCGTGTCGCGGTGCACGCCATGCTCGATGGGCGCGATACGATGCCGCGATCGGGGCTCGGGTATATGCGACAGCTCCTCGAGCGCGCTGCTGGGCGGGCGGTTGTCGCCAGCGTCGGCGGACGCTACTACGGCATGGACCGCGACAAGCGCTGGGATCGCACCGAGAAGTGGTATCGCGTGGCCGTGCAGGGCGCCGGACCAGACAACAGCGATCCGCTCGACGTGATCCGCGCTTCGTACGAGCGCGACGTCACCGACGAATTCGTTGTACCGACGGTGATCGTGAAGGATGAGCGACCGGTTGCGCCGATGCGCGACGGCGACGTCGTGGTCTGCTTCAATTACCGCGCGGATCGCATGCGTCAGATCGTTCGCTCACTCACCGACCCTGATTTCGAGGGATTCGACGTGAGCGACCGACCGTCGCTCCACGTCGTCACGATGACGTCGTACGACCGCACCTTCGATGTTCCGGTGGCTTTCCCGCCGCAGTCCATGAAGAACATCGTCGCCGAAGTGGTGTCGAATGCTGGAATGGCAATGTTCAAGACGGCTGAAACAGAAAAGTACGCGCACGTGACCTACTTCTTCAATGGAGGCGTGGAGACACCCTTTCCAAAAGAGGATCGCGTGCTCGTGCCCAGTCAGAAAGTCGCGACGTACGATCTCTGCCCCGAGATGAGCGCATTTGGAATTACTGATGTGTTGTGCGCCTCGATCGAGAGCAACGAGCACGAATTCACGCTCTGCAATTACGCCAACGGCGACATGGTGGGTCACACAGGCTCGATTCCGGCAACGATCAAGGCGGTCGAAACGGTAGATCAGTGCCTGGAGCGCGTGGTGAAGTCAGCTCAGAAAATCGGCGCGCGGCTGCTCGTGACGGCAGATCACGGGAATTGCGAGATGATGATCGATCCGGAAACTGGTGGCCCGCACACTGCGCACACCACGAATCCCGTCCCGCTCGTCGTCATCGATCCGGACGGCGATCGGCCGCTGCGCGGCGGCGGTGCTTTGTGCGACGTCGGACCCACGGTGCTGCGCATGCTCGGGCTCGAGCAGCCCAGCGAAATGACAGGCAAAGACTTGAGAGAGCAAGGAGCTCGTACGTGAGTTTTCGCTATTCGGCGCTAATCGCGCTCGCAATCGCCGCTTCCTCTGCGCGTGCGCAGATCGTGGGATTTCCACCGGCACACAGTCCCTATCTCGATTTAGAGTATTCGCAAGAGCTCACTCCGATCTTCGGCTACTACTGGGGCCGAGTCGATCCCGCCGGCGTAGCGCCTGGCAACGGTGCGCTCGTTGGGTTGCATTACGCGTGGCGTGCTGGCGGTCCGGCGCACCTGTATGGAGAGGTGGCCCACATCAGTTCGAGCCGTACCGTGCTCGACCCGGCGAAGCCGGCGGGCACGCGTGACCTTGGCGAACGAAGCTGGCCTATATGGAGCGTCGATGGCGGCCTCGGACTGAGCCTCACTGGTGCGCGAAGCTGGCATGATTTCGTTCCAATGGTGAAGGCGGGCGTCGGCCTCATGTCCGACTTCAAATCCGCTGACGTCGGCGGCTTCAAGTACGGCACCCGCTTTGCACTCACGTGGGGCGCTGCTCTGCGATACATCCCTGCTGGCAGCAGATATCAAATTCGCGCCGACTTCTCGAATCGATTGAGCTCCATCAGATATCCCGACGTGTACTTTCGCCCGGCAACGAACGTGACGCCGATTCTGCCGGGCGCCAAAGATCAGTCGGTGTGGAGAAACAATCCTGCGTTGACGATCGGCATCTCGTATCTGTTCTCGCGATGAGGACGAGCCATGGCCCGGGACTTCGAGGATGTTCACGACATCGATGATCTGAGCGACGACGAGCTGCGAGGGCTGGTGCGCGAGCATCTCGCCGCCGACAGCGCGCTCGACATCAACGACTTCACGATTAACGTCGAAGATGGCCATGTAATTCTCGACGGGCGCGTCGGCACGGACGGAGAGCGCCGCATCGCGGAACACATCGTGACCGACCTGCTCGGCCTCGAGGACTACGAGAACAATGTGTTCGTCGATCCTGTTCGGCGTGCCACCAGTCCCGAAGCGGCAGACGACAATATCGCCGAGGAAGAAGCGACCGAAGGCCGGTTACTGGGCGATCGTCCGGTGAGCCTCAGTCCAGAGGTCGAGGACCGGCTCGAGGACGAGGACGCGCAACTCTATGGCACCACGGACGTGAGCCACGCGATCGAAGAGGGCACGTCGTGGATACCGCCCGAGGCGCCAACGCCCGAAGGTTTCCCAGGTCAGGACGAGCGCGGCGAGCTGGGCGAAGACCACTAAAGGGGACTAGGGGCCAGGGGAATAGGGGTTAGGGTTAGAAGTCACCCTAACCCTTTCCTTTGAATGCCGGCCTTCCTGACGCGACGGGTAACGTTCGCCGCGGCGCACCGATATCGACTTGCCCAATGGTCCGACGAGCGTAACGAACAGGTGTTCGGTTTGTGCGCGCGAACCAGCTACCACGGTCACAGCTACGTGTGTGATGTAACCGTGCGTGGCGACATCGACGAGACGACGGGCTTCGTTGTGGACCTGGGCCTCCTCGACAGAATTCTCGACGTCGAAGTGAGACAGCGATTCGATCATCGCAACATCAACGTGGATGTCGCGGAGTTCGGCGAGGGAAAGCTCGTTCCAACGGGTGAGAATCTCGCGCGCTTCATCTTCGAGCGCACCGCGGCCGCGCTCCGCGACGCGCGGGCTCGCGCGCACGTGGTGAAAGTGATCGTCGCCGAAGACGCAACGCTCAGCACGACGTACAGCGAGGAATGACGGCGGCCGTGGCGTTCGAGTGAGCCGCTCGCCAGCTTAGGGCATGCGCTCTCGTTGCACCGGGGTTCTTCTGGCTGGCGGCTCCAGCACGCGTTTCGGCGGTATCGCGAAGGGACTACTCGCGCTTGGCGGACGCCGCGTCGTGGATTGGACCATCGATGCGCTGGCTCAGGCGAGCGATGAGCTTTTGCTCATCAGCAACGACGCCGAGGTGAGGTCAGCGCTGCCGGATCTTGCCGCTCGATCGGATGTCCGCGCCGAGCGAGGCAGCCTCATTGGATTGCACAGCGCGCTCGCCTACTGCGACGACGCCGCGTTAGTCGTTGCCTGGGACATGCCCTTTGTCTCTTCACAGCTGCTGGCGTCCTTGCGAGCGATGGGCGAACGGGCAGGCTCGGCAGCGATCCCGGAAGGCGCGGGCGGTCTCGAGCCGCTCTGTGGCTACTATCCGAAAGCTTGCCTCGACGTTGCCGAACGTCAGCTCGCTGAGGGTGAGATGCGACTCTCTGCCTTCGTGGACGCGCTCTCCCACCGAGCGATTATGCCCCTCCATGCCGTGCGCCGCTTCGGCGCCCCGGAACGACTCTTCGCCAACCTGAATACGCCAGACGATTTCGCGGCCGCCCAGTCGCTCATGGAGCACGGCCACCCAACTCTCGAACCTGCCACGCCACGTCATTCACGATGAAACGCCGTACGGTAACACGCCTCGTTGCGTTGAGCATTGTCGAAATTTTCATGGCTGCCTGCGCGTCGGGCGGCGTCTTTCATCCGGCATCGGGCGCGAGTGCACAGCGCGCCGCTCTGCGTGCCGCGATCGATTCCATGGCCGATGCGCCCGAATTTCACAATGCATTCTGGGGAATTCTCGTCGTCGACCCAGAACGTGGAGACACGCTGTATTCGCGCAACGCAGGAAAGCTCTTTCTGCCAGCCTCGAACATGAAGGTCGTGACGAGCTCCGTAGCGCTCGAACAGCTCGGTCCTGACTTCACCTATCGCACGACACTCGTCGCGCGAGGAACGCGCAAGGATAGCACGATCGCCGGTGATCTCGCCGTGATTGGGCGTGGCGATCCCACGGTGAGCGATCATATGTGGACCGATGCCATGATACCG
>DATEGN010000529.1:0-17036 GCA_035280125.1 Gemmatimonadaceae bacterium
GGGTCACGTTTCCTCTTCGTGGCGGTCGATCGACTCTGCTCTCACAGCCGTTGAGTCTACCACCGGTCAGCGCGCCTTGGCGACCCACCCGACGATGAGCGGGTCGGGAGACCCGGTGGAGAGATACGTCGAGCAAGGTCCTTGGAACAATGGTTGCGCCTCGCGTACCCGACCGAGGCGCGCGAGTCCCACACCGAGAAGGCATGCGTTGAGAGGTGAACCACCCAAGGTGTCTTTCGGTGAGCTCGTGAGAGCGATCGTCGATTGGATCCGCTCCACGGCTCGCGCCGTGTGCCCCAACGCCAGCTCGACCATCGTTGCATAACGATTTACGTCGGCCCGGTGCGTCTTCGTGACCGAGGGCGACGCGCCAAGGCGCTGCTCGGCTGCGTCGATCGCTTCCGAGGCTTCGGACACCCGGCCGAGCCGAAGAAGAAATGGCACCCGCTGCGCCGTGAGATATCCGACGTTCGCGTCGCCATCCTGGCCACCCGAATTCGCGTTTACAATCGCTGAATCGAGCAGCCCAAGCGCTTCCTCAACGCGACCACGCACCCCGACGATAAATGCGAGATTCCGCTGCGCGCTCCAGATTCTCCAATGCTCCGGTGCCGCGCCCTCTCTGAAGTCGTTCAAGGCTCCACGCTCGTACACCTCGGCGGAATCCGGGCGACTTTCAGCGAACAACGTGAGCGCCAGCGCCTCGCGCGCCATCGCCAGCGAAGCTCGAGAGTTGTTGAGCTGCTCTTCGAACCTGACGTTGGCGCGTTGCATCGCTTCGGCCTCAGCGAACTGATGATCGCCGTAGAGTGCCGCAGCCAGATTCCGCTCGACGATGCGAACATCGCTATGCTCCGGCGGCAACTTGCGACGTACGATGTCGAGCGTCGATCGGAAGAGCGCGACGGCCTCCGACGTTCGACCCGCGCTCAGCGCCTGGCTGGCTTTGGTATTGAGGCGTTCGGCGAAGACGATCGGATCGCGCGGCGGCGACGTTCGGTCCAAGGCCGCGAGTCGATCGAGCAGCGGCCGGGCGGCAATCGAGTCGAAGGTCACCGCCAGAAGATCGTTCGTGGCCTCGATGACATCGGTGCTGTTGTCACCGAGCAGGCGTCGCAGCTCGGTCAGCGATGAGTCGAGCATCGGGCGCGCGGCGCTTTCACCATGATACGTCCAGGTCGCCCTCGCGAGCTCGTGATGGAGCCGCGCCGCGTCGATGTCGTCAACGCCGAAGCGTCGTCGGCGCAGCTCGTACGCGTTGGCGAGAAGTGCGACGCCACGCGCGTACTCGCCACGCGCAAGTCGCATCTCTCCAACCGCCCGCTGCAGCGCTGCCTGACGAGCGGGGTCGTCCCGCAGCCCGGCGACGGCGTGCTCGGCTTCGTCGAGCAGACTCGTGACGCGCAGCGTGTCGCCTCCGGGATGTTTATTGGGATCGGCGCGCTCAAAGAGTCCCGTGAGAATTCCGACGACGTCTTCTGCCGCAACGCGCTCGCGCTGAGCGCGATCGCGCTCCCGTGCGGTGCGACGCGCCTGGAATGCGGTCGTGAGACCGAAGCCAAAAAGGAGCAGCACCGCCGCGGCGCTTCCGGCGACGAGCGCGCGATTGCGCCTAACGAACTTGCCGAGCCGGTAGCCAACGGAATCGGGCCGTGCTACCACTGGACGACCGGACACGAATCGCTCGATGTCCTCACCGAGTTGCGCGGCCGAGGCGTAGCGGCGCTCGGGCTCCTTCCGCAGTGCCATCAACACGATACGATCGAGATCGCCGCGCAAGCGTCGCCACTCGGTTCGTGCGTGCACAACACTGCTCGGCGCCGGCGCGGGTGTCTCCACAATCGCGCGCTCGAGCGCGGAGACGCTGCGGCCAGCCGCAGAGAATGGCTTCTGGCTGGTCAGCACCTCGAACAGCAGCACGCCAAGCGCGTAGACATCGGTCGCAGTGCTCGGTGGCTCACCGCGCAACTGTTCCGGCGCGGCATATTCGGGTGTCAGCAACCTCACGTCCGGAGTCGTCGCCACGCCGAGTGAGGCATCGGCTTCGACGTCGAGAAGCTTCGCGATGCCAAAGTCGAGCAGGCGTGGCGTACCATCTGGCTGGACGAGGATATTGGATGGCTTGAGATCGCGATGCACCACGAGACGCCCGTGCGCGAACTGCACCGTACTCGCGATGCGCACGAAAAGCGTTAGGCGCTCGCGGAGCGGCAGATTTTGCTCAGAGCAGTATCGGGTAACGGGAACGCCGTCCACGAACTCGAGCACGATGTACGGCCGCCCATCCTCGAGTGCACCGCCGTCGAGAATCGTCGCAATGCCCGGATGCGCGAGTCGCGCGAGTGCCTCGCGCTCGATCCGGAAGCGACGGACCATTTCCGCCGTCCGATAGCCTGGACGAAGCACCTTGAGCGCGACGGTCTGCCGATAGGCCCCATCGGCGCGCTCGGCGCGGTATACGTCGCCCATACCACCAGCTCCGATTGGCGCGACAATGCGATACGGTCCGACGCGCGTGCCGTCACGCAGCGTCTCATTTAATGGATCTTCACGACTCAAGAGCCGACGCTCGGCTATGAGGCCTGGGCTCTGCTCATGTGCGTCGAGCATGCCCTCGACTTCTCGCCGGATCGTCTCGTCTGAGCCGCAGAGCTGGTCGAGCAGCGCCGCGCGCTCTTCGCCGCGCGCGTCGAGCGCGCGATCGAAGATTGTGGCGACACGGTCCCAGGCAGTGCGATCCATGAGAGGGATCGGGGAACGGGAACGGGGGGACGTCCCCCTTAGGACGGCGCCGAATCGCGCGGATCCTGGACATCGGCGCCCAGGAATCCAAGGTCCTTGGCGACTTCCTTCCTCAGCCACGCACGCGCGGCGAGCCAGTCGCGCTGCACGGTTTTGGTCGAGACGTCGAGTACCTCGGCCGTCTCCTCGAGCGTGAGACCACCGAAGAAACGGTACTGCACTACCTCGCTGCCGCGCGGGTTGATCTGCTCCAGTCGCGAAAGCGTTTCGTCGAGCACGACGAGCTCCTCGGCTTCTTCGTCGGTGAGCATCCACTCAACCTCGTCGAGCGGTACGCGCTCGGGGGCCGCGCCGCGCTTCTGCCGGCTGCGGCCGCGTGCGTGATCGACGAGTACGCGTCGCATGGTCGTCGACGCGAGGGCGAAGAAGCGCGTTCGTTCGTCCGGCCGAATGCCGGCGAGGTTGGCCAGGCGAAGATACGCTTCGTTGACGAGGCCTGTCGTCTGGAGCGTCAGGTCCGATCGCTCCCGCCGCAGGAATCGATGGGCGAGATGGCGCAGCTCGTCGTAGTGGCGCGCGACGAGCTGGTCGAGTGAGCCGCGCTCGGGCGTCGTCATGGGCTGCCTTGTGGGAGACGATGTCCACTCGCGTCGCCTGACGACGCTATCCACGGTGGAAGCCTCGATACGTCTCTCGTGCACCGGAGATCCTTATGCGCACTGTTTTCGTTTGCCTCGCGATATTCGCTGCCGCCGTCGTTACGATCGTGGCCTGCACGCAGACACGAGATGTCGCGTCTCCACGATCGCCCGATGTCGCTCTGAGCCGAGATCTCAATCACCAGGGGCACGGCGCGGCGTCGGAATCGACGATCCTGTACGTGTGGGCCAGTGATCAAGCGCGTCAATCGCCCGACTTTCTCGCGGTGATCGACTTCGACCGCCGTTCCCCGGACTACGGAAAGGTGCTTCGCACCGTCCCGATCCCACCGCCAGGCAACATCGGAAACGAGCCGCACCATTGTCACACCAACGTCACGCATACGATTCTCGCCTGCGGTGGACTCCTGAGCGTGCTCAAAGGGCAGAACGACATCTTCTTCTTCGATATCTCGAACGCGCCGCACCCGAGCTTTCTGTTCTCGACACGGGCGCCGAGCTCGAGCATCACCGATGACTTTCTGCCGCTGCCTAACGGTGGCTTCCTCGTCACCAACA
This sequence comes from Gemmatimonadaceae bacterium, assembly GCA_035280125.1. Classification (GTDB taxonomy): domain Bacteria; phylum Gemmatimonadota; class Gemmatimonadetes; order Gemmatimonadales; family Gemmatimonadaceae; genus AG2. The sequence continues at coordinate 3,960 of DATEGN010000529.1, forward strand.
TGGGATCGGCGAGCGGTGGCGCGGGAGGGCGCGTCGTCGAGTTCGACGACCAGCTGAAGCTGGTTGCCGAGTATCCTTCGACGCTGCCGGCCGACGGCGGCTTCAACCCGCACGGCATCGATGCTGATTTCTCCAAGAACTTGCTCGTTACGAGTGATTTCGTAAACCCTGTAACGACCCTGAATGTCTTCTCGGGGGACGTCCAGTTACGAAGTTCGTTACGTTTTTGGGACTTGGCGGCGCGCACCATAACGCGAACCGTGATTCTGCCGGATCAGGCAGGGACGATGGACGTGAAGCTCATCCCTGGCGATCCACACGGACGCGCCGTGACCGCGAACATGTTCACGGGCCTCGTCTATACCGTGGATCCGACCGACGGCAGCTACGTGGAGTCCTTCGACTGCGAAACCATAACGCCACACATCGAGGTGCCGGTCCGCGGCGGGATGACTCAGCTGCTCGCGATGCCGCGAAGTGGCCGTCGGCTCATCTTCGGTTCGTTCCAGGCGGGCCAGGTCGGGATGCTCGACATCACGAATCCGAATCAGTTCACGGAGGTCAACGTAGTGAGCTTCGGGCTCGATGCGGGTCCGCACTCGATCCATCTCACGCACGACGACAAACGCCTCGTGGTCACGGATTACTTCCTCAACGAGGACGACTTCGGGAAGATCCACTTCGAGGGCGACCACAAGGTGCGGGTACTCAACGTGAGCGACGACGGCCTAACGATCGATCCGAGTTTTCGTGTCGTCGATTTCAACACCGCGTTCGCCACGGGGCCGGCGCGGCCGCATGGGATTGGAATGAACTAGAGGGAACGGGGGACGGGGAATTCGGAACGAAGCGTTTGTGGGATTATGTGCAGATTCCTCGCTGCGCGGAATGACAACCATCGCCCCCCTCCGTTCCCCGTTCCCCGTTCCCGTTCCCCGTCCCCTGGCATCACCGCGCCAAGGGACCCGGCCGAAGCTGGAAGTGGATCACTTTGCTCGTCGTCCCCTTGCCAGTCTCCATGTGGAATGGCGCGCGCGTACTGACCGTCGCCCAAAGGCCGCGACCCTTCCATCCTGCGTTCGGGTCGTCGATGCGGCCGTCCATCCACTTGGTATAAAAACCAGTCGGATAGGGCACGCGCATGATGACCCAGTGACCATCCTTTAGGGCAAGCAACCCTTCCGATGCGTTTCCCGTGTTGATCGGCGTGTTCTCCCCAAGGCCGAGTACATTGCGTTGATCTACCCACGTATAGTAGCTCGCCTCGGTGCTGCCGGACTCTTTCACATTTGCTAATTGTGGCAGCGGCTCGGCGTACAGTGTCCAACCCTCCGGGCAATGCTGGCCCGTCGCCGTCGGTCCGTTGAGCGGGCCCTTACACTTGCGTCGGTCGAAGCTCGCCATGTGCCCGCTCGCAAGCGCGACCCACGCGACGCCGTTGCGGTCGATATCCATTCCGCGCGGCGAGTAACCGCGCTTTGCTGGATCGGCGCTGTTGTACGGTGGCTCGTAGTACTCGACCAAAGCCGTTTCGGGCGGATGGCTCCCTGGCACGAGACGAAGAATTCCACCAGGGTAGCCTAACATCGATCCCCAAATCGAGCCGTCCGGCGCCGGTGCCACCGCGTAGAAGCCGGCGTTGATGCGATGGTCCTTTGTGGGATCGATCGGCTGATTTGGCTCCGTGTATTCGCCGCGTTTTCCGTCGCCATTTGTGTCGAGAATCAGAGCCGTCCAGCCCTGAGCTTTCTCCTCGTCGCCCGTCTCGTCGAACATCTTCGTGTTCAGCCATCCCACGACTGGGCCGCCACCGCTCGTCCACAACGTGCGATTCGAATCCTCCGCGAACATCAAATGATGCGTGCTGAAGCACGTGCTGATGTGGGTGAGCTTCTTGGTCCTCGGATCGTACATCGCGAGCTGGCGGCCGGAGCGATTGAGCGGAAAGAGCTTCGCCGACGGATGCGTCGATCCTGCCTTGCAAAACGTGGGGTTGTCCGGCGGCCGCACCGTTGAGGTGATCCAAACGCGGCCCGTCTCGTCCATCATTGGATTGTGGACGTTGTTCTTGCTCGTCCAGATCGTCGCCGTGTCCCAGTAGACGGAGGGCGCGCCGTGATTCGGTCCTGCTGCCGGCTCGGTGGCTGGGTCCCGCACCGTGAGCGGCACCCGACTCACACTGTTGTGCGTCGGATCCAGCACCGGCAAATAGTCAGAGCTGAGCTCGAGCGAGCCGTACATCAAACCATTCGCGTTCACGGTGGGATCACGACGATCGGTCGAGACCACGTCGTGCAGGTACGACTTCGGATCTGCCCAGTCCCATTCGGTAATCACGACGTTGCGCTCGATTCCTTGCGGCCGATGCGGCGCCGTTGCCGGTACTTCGCCCGCAGCGACACGATCGGTCCAGTCGGCAAAGAGCTGCAGGGCGCGTGCGTGTCCGAGATTGTCGATCGTTCCGAGCATCTGCGTGCCGGCCTGACCCGACTGAACGCGACGCTCCCACGAGGCGAAGCTCGAGCCGAGTTTGCGATAGGCCTCGGGGATCTCGCGGGTGCCCTTGGTGCCGAGCTGATGGCACGCTGTGCAGCCGCCGGATTTTATAATACGAATCCAGTCGTCCTGCGACTTCACGTTGGGCGAGATGCCGTTGCCCTCCGGACCCGTTCCCGGAAATTCGTTCTTCTCGGGCACACGGAGCATCGACAGCCAGTACCCGGCAGGGTAGATCGCCGCCGCGGCCCGCGGGTTGGGCGCTGCGATTGCCTCGAGGTTGAGAGTTTTCCCAGCCGCAGACTTGGATTTAGGGGAATCGACCAATCCGTAGCCGCGCGTCCAGACCTGATAAGTCGCCTTCGGCAAATCGGGAATCAAATAGCGGCCGCTGTCGTCGGTTACGACAATGCGAACAAATCGTGTTGGCAACTCGCTGGTTTCGGCGATCACCCACACGCCGGCTTCGGGTCCGCGTTGACCAGTGACTACACCGACGATGTCGTTAGGCCCAGCCTCGACGGCGAGGTTTGTCGGCGACGGAGCCGCACCGGGTCCGGCTGCCAAACCGGCGGTGAGAAACGCGGTGACGGCGAGCAAGTGCTGCGTGCGCATTGCGCCTCCTGACCCAGATGTCACCGAACATACTGCTTTCCATGGGCTGCCGCTGCCAATGGGAGAGCCCAGGGTTTGAGGTCATCCTGAGCGACGCGAAGGATCTAGTGTGCGTTGCTAGAGCGCAGAGTTGATTCGCTCACCTTCGCGTCCCAACAGTTCTTCGCGCTCCACTAGGAACCGACGCGGCGACGCCAGGCGGAGAGTACGCGTCCCTCGACTCCCGTTGTGAGCGGTGACATCGACCACTCTTTCAGCCGTGTCGAAATACGGACCGCTTCCGCATGCTTTCCGCTTCGCTCCAGGATGTCCGCCAGCAGCCAATCCTCCAGCCGTTCGTCGACGTCCGCTTCATAGGGCTTACCCTCGCCGAGCCGTTCTGGCCACTCGCGTGCCGCAGCAACGAGCGCCATCGCGTCCTTCCACCGGCGAGCCGCCATCGCGTCTAAGGCCAGCATGAGCTTCGCCTCCCGGTATAAGGCGTGTCCCTCGCTTGCGCCCTCCTGCGGAAGCACGTCGAGCCGCGCGAGCGCAGAATCTGCCTCGCGGTAGCGCGCCGCCCCAACCAGCGCCCTCGCGAACATCAAGGCAACGATGTCGTTCGCGGGGAATCGCGCGTGATAGCGCCGTGCCACATCGAGTGCGGACGCCGTGTCGCCTAACGACCACGCGCGCTCCACGAGGAGCTTTCCGTACCGCCACTCGGCGGCATCGAGCAAAGCCGCCCGCCCCAGGTCGCGCTTCGCCTGCGGCGCGGCTCGACCTGGGAGCGCCGCGCGCGCGGCGTAGAACGGGGCGTAGTCCGGTTGGTCGCCCAATGCCGTGAGGAGAGAATCGGCTTCTTTGATACGGCCCAAGCTCCAGAATGTCAGCGCGAGGTAGTAGCGTGGCGCCCAGTGTGTCGTTGCACGGGCGGCGGCCTGCAGCACTGGGACCATCTCGGCGCGGAATGGAAAGACGAAGCGTGGCGAAAGGCGGTTCGCGCGCTCGATCAGTTCGCTCGCCTCGGTTGTGCCGGGCAGTGAGGCGCGCCAGTACAGCGCGATGGGATGTTCACCGACGGCCTGGAGAACGCTCTTCGCAACTTGTACATCGCCCACGTCCTGGTACCACGCCGCGAGCTCGAACAGTACCTGCTCGGGAAGCTCGGCGCGTATCCCGCGCCGGAGCACGGTGCCTAACGCCGTATCACCAGTAGTGAGCAGTCGCTCGAGTCGAACCTGGTGGCTCAAGGGGTCGAGCGCTTCGACACGATCGAGCAACCGCTCGTGTGTCGCGCGATTGCCACGGCGGCGGGCGACGACGACCTGCACTTCCAGGGCGTCGAGATTTTCGGGCTCGGCTCCAACCGCCTTTTCGGCATATTCCGCCGCGGGCGAAAGTCGATTCTCGGCGAGAGCGAGTCGCGCAAGCTCGGTCCAGGCTGCGACGCGCATTTCCGGGGTGGACGCCGCGACCTCGAAGCCATCCTTCGCGTCGGCAAGCCGTCCAAGCCGGCGGTTGGCAAGTCCGTAGTAGTAGTTCGCCCACGGATCGTACGTATCGACGCTGAGCGCGGTTGACGTTAGGCGCCGAGCGGCGTCGTACTCCCCCGAACGGATCGCGAGCTGTGCACGGTCGACGACGGCGGGCACGAAGCTGGGCTCGCGTGCGAGAGCACTGTCGAGAGATGCGGCAGCCTTCGCATACTCGCGCTGTCGCAGCCACTCCTTTCCCTGCACGTACAGCCCGTACGTCGAATGCCAGTCGAAGCTTGGCGGCGCGTCGAGTGGTCGAGCCAGAGAGTCAGCGCGGGGATCGGCTTCGTAGTCGAGCGCATGATCGCCGATTGTCACCCTAATGGAGTCGAGAAAGGCACTGGCAAGTGGGATCGTGACCGTGAACAGCTCGAGTGGCCGCCGCCTTACCACTGCGCGATACAGCGTTCGCGAGCCGCTCGCAACCCACAGTGTGTCAGAGATCGGCTGCGCTGGAGAAAGTGAGACGACAATAGAGTCTCCGTGCCGCACGACATTGAGCGCGCCAGCCCGACTGGCGGCGACGATGCCCTTCGTTCCGCCCACCGGATACCAGTACTCTGTCCATCCGTCTGCGACATGGGGCGCGAAGCCCCGGTGCTTGAACGGCGTCAGGCTGCTCACGTCGAGCGATTGATTGAACAACCGGCCGGACTGAATCTCGGCGTACTGTCCGTCGGTGTCGGTGAGGAGTTGCTCCCAGATCATGCCTTGGCGGGAAAGCCCCCAGATCCAGATTTTCTTGCCGAGCTTTTCGTCGCGTGGCGCGTAGTGCACCATGCCGAAATCGTCGTCGTGCCAATATGCGCCGAAGAAGTCGGTCTCCTTCCCGACGATGTGATAGGATTTGTAACTTCCGAAATCGTTGTTCCGATACCAAGAGATGTCACGTTCCTGCTCATCGATGGGCCACGGGCCGTGCTCGCCGGCGTGGCCGACGTGATTGGTTCCGGGAAAGACGAACTGCAGATTGCCGGCGACCTTGATGCCAACATTCATCCATGTGTAGTACGGCTGCTCGATGGCTGACGCGTTGTACCAGAACGACCTGGTACTGAACATGGCGTCATCGGCGCCGAGGCGTATCTCGAGGCGCCACGATGTACGCGTGAGGAGATCCAATGTCCCGATGATGCAGCTGACGCTTCCGTCGGCGTTGGTCCGAGTGACGTAGTCGACCGGCGTCGCGACGTTAGGCGTGTGACCAATGATTCCGTAGTTGGCCTCGATACCGCCGCTCGTCCACGGGCCTCGCATCGCGACGTCGCGAAACTTCACGGAGTGATTGAAGTAGATGAACGAGCGATTCGAGCGCTTGTCCACCGCGCTCCAGATCTTGCCGCCAATCTCGGGGAGGATCATCACGCGCAGGTACTGATTCTCGAGCTCCACGACCTTCCACTCGCGCTGCTCCGAGCGATGGGTAAAACCATCGAATCGGAAGTAGGGGTAGATGCGGCCGACGACCGGGATGGGATTCGGGTCGCTGAAGGGGTACGTAGGGAAAACGCGCTCGTACTCGCGAACCGTCGCGCGTGACGACTGCGCCGGAGCGCTCCACGCGCTGACGATGAGTAGACTCGTAATTCCGATGAGATCGTACGTGCGCATGGGCGTGCTGCCTGGCGGTGGCAAACAGTTGGTCTATGTCATATGCTTACAGTGGCTCGCCCGCAATGGCTGGTCGCTCGTGAGGTCTAAACGATTCGACACAGATGAACCCCATTCGAACGCTTCTCGTCGCCATCGGCTGCGTAACGATATGCGGCACACAGTCGTTGGCGCAGCTCTCAATCATTCCGCATTCGAAGTGGCAATCGCAGCCGCCGGTCGGATACGTCGCGGACGCTATGCGGCGCAATGAGCCACTCGGCGGCACGGTTGTCTTTCACGATCTCGCTGTCACGGTGCTCACCATGTCCGCGGATTCCGGTCGCTTACAACTGCGCTCGGGTGAAGTGCAGGAGGAACGGAGCGTACGCGATGGCGAGGCGTTCAACTGGCACGGCTACCATGTCGCAATCGTAGCGATCTATGGGAAGGGCGAGCTGGGTGGAGGGCTCGTAGCGCTCGAGGTGGCGACGGTCGCCTCGCTACCGCCTAACGTCGCAAGCTCGCTCGTCGCCGGTGGCGCGAAGATGCGGCTTCGAGTTCCACAGCACATCACCAGCATAACGCTGCATCATGAAGGCAGCCCCGAGCCACTGCGTCCGAGTGACGATCCAGTCGCGAAGTTACGAGGGCTTCAATCATGGGGAGAGCGTGACCGAAACTGGTGGGATGTGCCCTACCACTTTCTGATTGATCTCGACGGCAGAATCTACGAAGGGCGCGACTGGCATTACATGGGTGAGACGAACACGACATACGATCCGTCGGGACACCTGCTCATCAGTATCCTTGGCAACTACAACCGTCAGGAGCCGACGCAGAAACAACTCGATGCCATCGCCGATCTCATGGCGTGGGCGACGACAGAATTTCACGTGCCGCTGGACAGCATTCGCGGGCATTATCAGTACGCAGAGACCAATTGCCCAGGGAAGAATCTCCGGAAGTATCTCGAGGACGGGACGTTTCGGAGGATGGTGCAAGCGCGGCTCGAGTAAACGCGCTCGCGCACCACGCTAGCTCTGCGCGCGCGGGCGGCTCTTCCGCAGCTCCTTGACCCCGACATTGAGGCGGCGACGCAGGAGTAACCGCAATGTCGCGCCGTCGGTATAGCCCACACGCGTGGCGATTTCGTCGACACTTGCCTTGCCGGTCTTCAACAAGTGAACCGCGCGTTCGATGCGCAAACTCTGGAAGTACGACAGCGGTGACGTGCCGAGGACCTCTTGCAAGTGACGAGCGAGTGTTCGTTTGCTGGCGCCCGCAGCCTTGGCTGCCTCGTCGAGCGAGAAGCCGCGCGTCAGTCGAGATCGCGCCCAACTCTCGAAGCGCTGCACGATTGGATCGTCATGCACCAAGTGGTCGGCCATCGCATACGCGGACTGCAATGGTCGCGAATCGACGATGAGGTACTTCGCGGTGAGCGCGGCGAGTTGCGGGCTGACGCTCCGCACCAACCATAACGCAAGATCGAGGTGCGCCAATGCCGCGCCAGCGGTGACGATGCGACCGGATTTCACGATCATGTTCGACTCGTCCAGCACCACCGCGGGATAGCGTTTGCGAAACAGCGGAGCGAGCCACCACGTCGTCGTCGATCGCTGTCCGTCGAGTAGCCCCGACTCGGCCAGTACGAACGTTCCGATGCACGCGGCAGCGATCATCGCGCCCTGGGCAGCCCACCGCCGCAAGAGCTCCGCGGCATCGCGGACGTCTGGTCTGCTCAACGCCGCTTCGAGCGGATCAGGCATCTTGAACCCGAGAGCGGGGAGGAACACACAATCGGGAGTGGACGCACCGGCCGCACGGACCGGCACCGCGAGGCCCTGCGCAGTCTTCACGACTTTCCGCACGGCGACGATTCGCGGCTCGAATCGCGCCACCGTGAGGCCGGACATCTCGATCAATTCGTTCGCCGTTCTCAGGACGTCGAGAACAGCCGAGAGGCCAAGATCGAAGACGCCGTCGAGAGTGAGGACGTCTACACGCATGGCAAGTATGATAACAAAAGTGGCATTCTTGCCAATACCCTCCTTGGTTGATGCCTCGTAACCTCCGCACCGTAGGACATCAACCACCAGGAGAGACCGATGACGCTGACACTCGGGCAGTACGTTCCGCTGGAAGCAAAGCCGGGGAAGGAGGAGGAGGTCGCGACGTTCTTGAAGCAGGCGCTCCAGATGACGCACAACGAGCCGACCACACCGCTCTGGTTCGCTCTGCGGGTTGGGAAGAGCAGATTCGCAGTCTTCGACGCCTTTCGCGACGAGGCGGGTCGCCAGGCGCATCTGCATGGACCGATCGCGGAGGCGCTCATGGCGCAGGCGCCGAATCTGTTCACCACGCCTCCAGTGATCGAGCCGTTGGAGGTCATAGGAGCGAAGGTGCCGTAGCTGGTTGTTCGTGGCTGGTCGTTGGTGATTGGTATGGAGTTCGAGTTCCCACTCACCAACGACCAAGCACCAATCGGCGTTCGCTACGCGTGAGCGAGCAGTTTATCAGGTTCTTTCGAGACGTCTCGGATTCAGTATCACAATGAGAACGATGGCGACCGCCGCGACGCCGATCGCCGAGGACGAGCCGGTGAGCGCATAGAGAAGGACAGCAAACATGCTCGCCCCCTCGAGCGGCACCCACGTCAGGAGTGCCGGTGTCGACGCTTTCGCCCAGAACAAATCCGCTGACTCGTCCGTCGCTCGCTTTGGGATGCGTCGCCGGAGCAGGAGCGCGGCCGCGCAAGCAGCGAGACACACGCCCAGGAGTAATGGCACCACTGCCGCGGGGAGATAGCCTGCGTCAGCGAACGAGCGCCTGAGCACGAAATAGCCGACAAGTGCGAAAAGAAGCATCCCAGAGACGAGTGCACCGTAGATGGCACGCGTCGTTTTTGCGGTTGGAACCGCCGCCGAGCGAGCTGTCATAGGCATGAGCATCCTCCGATGATTCGCCGTGTTTACACTGACTCTGTTTTCACGCGGTAGTGCAGCTGAACTAGGCCATCTTCGAAACGTTCATTCGACTGGAGCTCCAGGGGAACATGGCGATGACGCCGCGCAATCAATGGAATGCCGTCGCCGATGAACACTGGAACCACGCTGACGACGAACTCGTCGATCGCGTTCGCGTCGAGAAACGATGCGATGAGCTCTCCGCCTCCCATCAGCCAGATGTCCTTGCCTGGCTGCTCGCGTAGACGGCTGATGAATGGGCCGATCGCCCCGCTCACGAACTCGACGCCTAACGGCAGCTTCCCTCGTGCGGCATGCCGCGAGAAGACGAAGGTCTTCTTCTTCGCGTCGAAGGTTGCGCCCAGCTCGAGGCCAGCCTCGTAGGTCTTGCGGCCCATCACGGTGGCGTCGATCGTCTTCATGAACGCATTCATGCCGTAGAAGCCCTTCGGTGCGGGCCGAGACGTGAGCCACTCGAGATCGCCGTCGCTGCGCGCGATGTAACCATCCGCGCTGGCGGCGATGTGGACGATGACTTTTCGCCGATTCGTCATGGCTCAGTCGCGACGTCCGTACCAATCCAGCACGCGAAGGGCGCGCACGGTGATCCAGCGATTTGGCGCTCCGACGTCGCCGGCGATGTCCTCGTATAGCGTGTTCTTGTGTCGCACGTCGAGAAGCCAGCGCCCGTCGGGCTGACGGCGCTCGCGCACGATTGCGACCGGCTCGTTCACTCGCTCGTCGGGCGCGACCCGCGCCGCGCGGAAATAGTCGAGCGCGCGAAGTACGTCATAGTGCCACAGTGGCGGAAAAGCGAATTGCCTCCACGCCGAGTCGATGACCTCGCCGCTCGATAACCGTCGGAGCAGCTGTCGCTCGAGCAAATAGTGATGTGCGCGTGCGCGAGCGTCAGAGATTGCCACTGCGACGCCGAACGCCTCCTCAAACGCGAGCAGGCCTTCGAGGACACAGATCGTCGTGTGGAACGAAGACCGCACGGAGCCATGCTCCGTCTCGCAGTTCCAGCCACCATCTGCGAGCTGTTCGCCCAACAATCGATCGACGAGTCGGTCGCTGCGCACGTCGAAGTACGCGCCCAACGACACGACTCGGCCGTTGATGCACGGCTCGACTTCGCCCTCGAAGAATGGCGAGTTGCCGAAGTGCGGGCCCCAGGTCACGTTGTCGCGAACGCGCTGGATCGCCATGCGCGAACGCTCGCTGGTCGGATCGATCCCCAGATCACGCAGGAACACGAGCGTGTACATGTTCGACCACCAGAATGGCGTGGCAACGCCGTCGCCCCACTGCCCGTCAGGGCGCTGGCGATCGAGCAGCGAGGCGCCCCACCCCTCCGCCGTGATCCGCGCCCGCTCGGCGGCGATGGCGTCGTTAGGCGCGTCGGTGAGACCGCGCATGACCTGCCACCGGATCGACGGGTCGGCTTCGAGAAGCCAGTCGATCACCGGGTCCTGGCGAGTGAACACGTCGTTGTTCAGCGAAATGATCAGAGCTTCGACACCGCCGCTTTTCCGAGAGGCACTTCCTTTGACTTTTCCTGCTCGGCTGTGAATGGACTTGGCTTTAGTCGCGTAAGGATGCGGATGCTGATTGCCGTGTTGCCCTTGATTGCCCAAAGAAAAGGGCCGCCGGTGGGGTATATCTGATAGAATGCCTCGTCGCCGATCCCTGCGACGGGTTCGATCTTGATCGTCGTGATCGCGGGGTGTTTAGCCGCCTGAAACGAGCGGAGGGTGTGGGTATTCAGCACAACGCGACGGCTGCTGTCCGACGCCGCGGGGTCGTTCGACCAGACGCACCCGTCCGGGCTCGACTCGACCAGTCGCTTACCCGGAAAGCTCGAGGCCTCGAGTGCCTTGCTTGCATCGGCGGCGGTGAGCAGAGTGCACGCTTCGGGCGCCGATACGCGCACTGCGACACGCGTTGCCGACAGCGAGGCGAAAAGCAGTCCACAGCTCGTGACCGAGATAGTTCGGCGTCGCATGTCCATAACGAGGTCCGTAAGGGAGGAGTGCGGCAACGATATCATTCACCGCGGCTGCTCAGCAAGCGCGCACTGCCTTTTTTTCAGGTACTCAGCGCCGCTCCACCGGAATTCGAACGCGCGCGCTCTCCCACTCCACGACCATCGTCGCCGCCGTTTTGGACGTCGGGCTCAGCGTGATCGTGAATGCTTCGATCAGTGTGTTCAATTGCTCCACGGGTATGACGCTCGAGCCGATGTCCTTCGTGCGCACGGCATCATTGATCGGAATGCCCCAGCGCTGCGCATTGCCGTTGACGACGACACGCCACCCCTTCGCTTCCGGAATGGCGTAGAGCGAATACCACCCGGGAGCGACATTGACGCCCGCGACGCGCGCCGAGAAGGGGACGTGAATCGCAGTCGCCTCGTTCGCGCCCAGGCGCCACGGGACGCCGTTAGGCACGAGCTGTCCAAAGATCGTGCGCCCACGCCGCTCCGGACGACCGTAGCACACCTTGATCGTTCCGCCGTCGAGGGCGAGCGACGTCGAGTCGAGCTTGCTCGCGCGACCCGCGACGTCACTCGGGTTGCCCTGGATCCAGCAGGCGTCGGACGCCTGTCCGCGCGCATTGCGCGCGGCGCCGAATCCGAGGAGCGTCGCGGAGAGAACGATGAGACGACGGTCGAAACGCAGCGTCATGACACCTCTAACGATTGAGTGTTCTCAACATCACGCGATACGGTATCCGCAGCGGCACCGTCGCAGTTGATCAGCCAAGTGATACCGAAGCGGTCGCGCACCACACCAAAGCGGGCGGCCCAGAAGGTTTGCTCGAGCGGGGCGACGACGACGCCATTGCCTGCCAGTTCAGCAAAGATCCGCTCCGCGTCGGCCGTGCTGCTGAGTTGTATAGACAATGAAAAACCCTTCGGCTCTTCATAGCGCTCGGGTGCGACATCGGCGCCCATCAACGATTGCCCACCGAGCTCCAGGCTCATGTGCATGACTTTCTCCTGCCAGTCCGGCGGAACCTGATGAGCCAACGGCGACCCCGCATATCGAAACACGGGGCCAAGCCTTCCGCCAAAGCACCGCTCATAGAACGTAAACGCGGCTTCGCAATCGCCGCGGAAGTTGAGATAGGGATGCATTTCCATGTTAGCCCCAGGCCGTAAGCCGTTATCGAGCGCCGCCGAGCCGTTCCAGATCTGCTTTCCTGAAGAGACTATGCAACCTGATTCCGGCCCTGGCGAGAGCCCTCTCGCCACCCGCCTCGCGATCGATGACGCAGATCGCATCGGTGATGGTGGAGCCGATGGACCGTAGCTCGTTCGCCGAAGCGATCACCTGGCCTCCGGACGTCACCACATCCTCCACGAGGAGGAGTTGCAGGCCGCGAACATCACGGCCCTCCGCGAGTTGGCGTGTACCATAATCTTTGGCGCGTTTTCGCACGAAGACCGTATGCAAACCCGTGCGCAAGGCAAGCGCGGTGGCGATCGGTACACCGCCTAACTCCAGTCCCGCGAGCGCCTCGGTAGCCGGCGGGATGAGCGGCACGAGGGCCTGCGCGATGGCGTCGAGCAATCGCGGATCCGATTCAAACCGGTACTTGTCGAAGTACTCGTGCGACGCGGCGCCGGATCGGAGCGTGAAGTCGCCGTACAGCGTCGCGACGGATGCGATCTGCGCTGCGAGACTTGGCTTATCGACCATCGTTCGCGTTTGCGGCCTAGGTTGCGTGGACAGGTGAGGCAAGCGGCAAGCTCAAAAAGAGATGTCCACTGTCGACATAGCCGGCGCGCGCGTACAATCGTCGTGCGACGTCGTTGTCGGGCCCGACCTCGACATGCAGCGCGCGCACGCCGCGCTGCACCGCGTCTTCCCGCGCTGCGCCGAGCA
>DATEGN010000530.1:0-2837 GCA_035280125.1 Gemmatimonadaceae bacterium
GCTTCGGCTTTCTATCTGAGCATCCACTCTCATTTTCGACGTGAGTGGCGGGATGGGTCAGCCGCCGCACCGGAAGTTCTGAGTCGTGTACGTCAACTGCATCGTTGGCTTCGTGAACGAATACACGACGTCCGAGGCGAAGTTATCGAGACCGCCCTGGCCGACGATGCGGTACGTCGCCGCAACACTACCAGACTCCTCGCCGCTCGGAATGACGAGGTCCGCGCCCTCCTTCACCACCTGATTGATGTTGTACTTCCCACCGGTCACCTGGCCAACGCCGCTCAGGTTTTGGGTGTTGAGGTGGTACTTCAACGTCACACCATCCGCTGTTTGAGTCGTCGTCGAGACGATATGGATCGATCCGGTATAAGTGATCGCCTCACCGCTGCAGGGCGAGACCATGGTTCCAGATACATCGAGAGTCTGATTGTCGCTCGTGAGTGTGGTGGCGAGACTCTTGTCGCTACTCGAAACGGTTGCGACGGCAGGAGTCATCGATCGAGACGACGGGGCAACGGGTCGATCGCACGCGGTGAGCGTGGCGATGGCGAGCAGGGCGATGGGGGACATCAACGCGATCGAGCGCGTCATGGCGGGCGTTCTCCTCAGCGACAACCGATGTGGGCGCATGGGAAGTATGCGCCCACATCGAACACGCTATTAGAAGCTGCTAATGGCAGCGGTTGGGGACGAAAGAGCTCAGTCAGGTAGGAGGACTGTGCTCTAGATCACAAAAACTAAATCATCCCCTGCACATTCGCCACGATCTTGTCGACGGTGAGTCCGAGCTCCTGGTAGATCCGCTCGTAAGGCGCTGAGGCTCCAAAGCGATCGAGTCCCATCACGACTCCATCTGATCCAACCCACTTGTACCAGCTTTCTGGCGACGCGGCCTCGATTGAGAGTCTTTTGATCCCCTTGGGAAGCACGCTCTCCCGGTACGGAGCCGGTTGTCGCGCGAACAGCTCCTGGCTCGGCATGCTCACGACTCTGGTTGGGATACCCAACGCCTGCAGCTTCTCGCGCGCCTGAATGATGAGGCCCACCTCCGACCCGCTCGACATCATCACCGCCTTCGCCTTTCCACCTTCGGCGTCAGCCAGGATGTAAGCCCCTTTTGCCAACCCGGTCGCCGGAGCGTACACGGTTCGATCGATGAACGCGAGCTTCTGTCGCGTCAGAACCAGACAAATCGGTCCACCCTTATGCGTCAACGCAATCCTCCACGACTCCGCGGTTTCGGTTGCGTCGGCAGGGCGAATGACGGTGATGTTCGGAATTGCCCGTAACGCCGCGAGCTGCTCGATGGGCTGGTGGGTGGGACCATCTTCGCCGAGTCCAATCGAGTCGTGGGTGTAGATGTAAATCACCGGCTGATGCATGAGACAGGACAGCCGCACCGACGGTCTCATATAGTCGGAGAAGATCAGGAACGTGCCGCCGAAGGGGCGCACGCCGCCGTGGACGCACATCCCGTTCATGATCCCCGCCATGCCGTGCTCGCGGATCCCGAAGTGGATGTAGCGTCCCGCCTTGTTCCTCGTCGCGAACTCGTTAGGTGTCTTGAGCTTGGTGCCGTTCGAGGGCGTGAGATCCGCCGAGCCGCCGATGAGCTCAGTCACGGTGTCGAAGATCGCGTTCAGAACGCTCTGCGACGCGGCTCGGGTCGCGACGTTGCCGTTCTCCTTGGTGAAGCTCGGGATCTTGCTTTCCCAGTTCTTGGGGAGGTCGCCGACGAGTCTTCGCTCGAGCTCCTTGGCCTCGTTCGGAAAGGCTCCGACGTAAGCCGACCATTGAGCGCTCCAGTCGGCATGCTCGCGCGCGCCCTTCTCCTTGGCCTCGCGCCAGTGCTCCAGCGCCTCCTGTGGAACGTAGAACGTCTCTTCTGGGCGCGGCCAGCCGAGGTTGCGCTTGGTGAGCACGACCTCGTCCTTGCCTAACGCTTCACCGTGCGCCGCGGCGGTGTCCTGCTTGTTCGGGCTGCCGTAGCCGATGTGGCTCCGGACAACGATGAAGCTCGGCTGCGTCGTATTGGACTTCGCCTTTTGAATGACGTCGTCAATCGCGTCGAGATCGTTCACGTCTGGCAGATGCAGAATCTGCCAGCCGTACGCTTCAAACCGCTTTGCCGTATGGTCGGTAAAAGTGAGCTCGGTCGAGCCGTCGATCGTTATGCGATTATCGTCGTAGAAACCGATGAGCTTTCCGAAACCGAAATGGCCGGCGAAGGAGGACGCTTCGTGCGAGATGCCCTCCATCATGTCGCCGTCGCTGCAGATGAAGTACGTGTAGTGATCGATGATGTCGTATCCCTGCTTATTGAAGATGCTCGCGAGATGTGACTCGGCGAGCGCCATCCCGACGGCATTGGCGACGCCCTGGCCGAGTGGACCGGTCGTTGTCTCGACGCCGGGCGCGTGGCCGTACTCCGGATGTCCGGGTGTCCTGCTCCCCCACTGACGAAACTGCTTCAGATCGTCGAGTGTGAGACCGTAGCCGGTGAGGTAGAGCGACGAATACAGCAGCATCGACGCATGACCCGCTGATAGCACAAAGCGATCGCGATTCACCCAGTTCGGATCGGCGGGATCGTGTCGCATGTGTTTCGTGAATAGCCGATACGCGAGCGGCGCGAGCGCCATGGGCGTCCCGGGATGGCCGGACTCCGCCTTCTGAACCGCATCCATGGCGAGGGTGCGGACGGTATTGATGCAAAGGAGGTCGAGATCTGTGGCGGAGGTGGTATCGGAGACGGCCATGGGGGGCTCGCTTTGGCGTTGGGTTCTTTCGGAAAATAGTGCTGCGTGGCGCGTGACGCGTGGCGCGTGGTAATG
>DATEGN010000531.1:0-2445 GCA_035280125.1 Gemmatimonadaceae bacterium
AATGCGCGAGCGACCGGCGACGTTCTGCTCGCGCTCGGCAAGAAAGATCAGGCGGCTGCACCGCGCCTAACGATGAAGGACTATCGTTCATGGCTGTTCAGTCGCCTTCCGGGCGGCGAGCAAGCGGTGACATCGGCGCTCACGCGTGGCCTCATGCAGGGCAATCTCCCGGCGCGGGCCGCCGCCGCGACGACCGTCACTCCGCGTCGCGTGCCAGCGATCACGACGACCTCCGGTGATTTCTTCCTCGTCGTCTATCCGTCGCCGACGCTGGGCCACGGTCGGGGCACGAACAAGCCCTGGCTCATCGAGCTACCCGATCCGGTTACGAAGATCACATGGGGCTCGTGGGTCGAGTTGCACCCCGAGACGGCGACACGTCTCGGCATCGATCGCGGCGACATTGTCGAAGTGCGTGCCGGCAATGCGACCGTGCGCGCACCGGCCATGCCGTATCTCGGCGTGAGACCGGATGTCATCGCGATCGCCCTGGGCTACGGACACCGCGCGGCGACGTCGCTTCCGATGTACGACAACAAGCATCGGACGGACAATCCGCTGCAGTGGGGCTATGGTCGTTATGCGCGCGACCTTGGCGTCAATGCGCTGGATCTCCTGCCGGCCGGAACGAACGGCGCGGGTGGCCTAACGCTGACCGCGACCAAGGCCTCGATCTCGCGTATCGGCGATCAGGTCAGGTTTGCCAGCACGGAAGGCTCGGCGCGGCAGCATGGTCGCGGCATCGCGCAGGCCGTTACGGCCGAAGATCTGGCGCGCGGAATTCGTGAGCGCGGAGAAGGGGAGCAACGCCCCGATGGCTCCGCGGATCACGCGTTCTTGCCGGGCATGCGCTCGCCAGTCGCGGCTGACGCGCAAGGTATCCTCGGCGCGCCGTCTGATCCGAATCAGGGAAAGAACAAGGGCCTCTACGATCCAACGCATCCGACGCACATGGCGTCGCGCCGTTGGGCAATGACGGTCGATCTGGCGCGCTGCACCGGCTGCTCGGCATGCGTTACCGCCTGTTACGCCGAGAACAACATTCCAACGGTCGGTGCGCCCTGGCAGAACGCGACGATTTTCGCAACCGCGGCGCCCGGTTTCAATATCGTTCGCGGCCGAGAGATGGCGTGGATTCGACTCGAGCGTTACTTCGAGGGCAACCCGAACGGGCGATTCGGCGAGGAGTTCGACACTCGCTTCGTCCCGATGATGTGTCAGCATTGTGGTAATGCGCCGTGCGAGCCGGTGTGTCCGGTGTACGCGACGTATCACGCGCCAGATGGCCTGAACGTTCAGGTCTACAATCGCTGCGTCGGCACGCGCTATTGCTCGAATAACTGCCCGTACAAGGTTCGCTACTTCAACTGGTTCGGCTATGGGGAGCCGGATCGCAAGCAGTACGCGTTCCCGGAGCCGCTCAACTGGCAGCTCAATCCCGACGTCACGGTGCGCGGCAAGGGCGTGATGGAGAAATGCTCCTTCTGCGTGCAACGCATTCGTGAAGCGGAAAATCGCGCTGCGCTCGAGCATCGCGAGCTCACGCCTGATGAGTTCACCACGTCGTGCGCGGCCGCGTGTCCGTCGCGCGCGATCACGTTCGGCGATGCCGCGGATCCACAGTGGACGGTCGCGCAACTCGCGCAGGACCGTCGTGCGTATCACGTGTTCGAAGAGCTCAACACCTTCTCCGCTGTGGTCTACTTGAAGAAAGTCACTCACACCTCCGGACCGACGGCTCAGCCGTCGCCGGGCGCGACGCGCTGAGGCGACACTCATGGCCGCTACCTCAGCACCAGTGCCAGCGTACCCCGACGAGCCTTCTCGTCGCGCACATCGACCAAACGTCGCGACCGCGGATGTACGACTGCCGGCGGTCAAGAGCTACGAGCAGGTCGACCGCGAGATCGGAGGCACACTCCATCCGTCGTTAGGCTGGTTCGCGCTGCTTGGCGTCGCAATTCTGTGCATGCTCATCGGCGCCTCGACGTGGATGTACCAGATCTACGAGGGGCTCGGAGCCGCCGGCTATCAACCGCCGGTGATGTGGGGTGTGTACATCGTCACGTTCGTTTTCTGGGTCGGTATCGGACACGCGGGCACGCTGATTTCCGCGATCCTGTATCTGTTCCGTGCCGGATTCCGCACGAGTATTTACCGCGCGGCGGAAGCGATGACGGTATTCGCGGTCATGACGGCTGGTCTGTTCCCGATTCTGCACCTCGGCCGCCCCTGGAAGTTCTTCTATCTCATACCGTATCCGAACTGGCGGCTCATCTGGCCGAATCCAAAGAGCCCGCTCGTCTGGGACGTCTTCGCCATTCTGACGTACCTAACGATCTCGAGCACATTTCTTTACATCGGGCTCATTCCCGATATCGCTGCGCTGCGTGATAAGGAGAAGAACCCCGTTCGGCGGCAAATCTACGCGAACCTTTCGTTAGG
>DATEGN010000532.1:0-2444 GCA_035280125.1 Gemmatimonadaceae bacterium
GTATTACAGGAGAGGTCGATGCGGCGCGGCGTGCGCATGAAGAGAGTCGCCGCCTAGCAGACGAATCAGCAGATCACCAGGGCTCGGCAAGGGCACTGTGGCAGCTCGGCATCGTGGCATCGATCCAGGGCCGGGAATCGGACGCGGAGCGGCTTCAGCGTGACAGTCTGGCGATCAGCCGCCAGCACGGTTTCACGCTGATCATGGCGTCGGCACTCGACAACCTCGGCATCCTCGCCTTCAAGAACAGTGATTACACACTCGCGCAGTCGTACTGGCAGGAGAGTCACGGTCTGTTCCGCGAGCTTGGCTTCGACATCGGGTTGACGACGTCGTTGCTCCATCACGCAGCACTGGCGAGCCTCGCCAACGTCGAAAAGGCGCGCGCTCTCTGTGCGGAGGCATTGACGAAAGCGAAGGAGACTGGACACAAGGGTAACGTGGCGTATGCCCTGGTCGTCTTAGGGCAGCTGTACACGAAGAGTGATCCGCCGTACGCGAAGAGTGATCGCCGGCTCAGTCGCGCGCTGTACGAGGAGGCCATCGCTGTTGCTCGCGATGTGGGCAACAAGCAGAGCGTCGCGCTCGCGTTGAGCTGTATGGGTCTCGTTTCGCTCGATGAAGGGAAGTTCGCGGAAGCCGATCGTCTATTGAAAGAAAGCTTCGCACTGCTCGTACAGCTCCACGAAGACCAGTCGGTGGATGCGGCAACATGCTCGGAGCATCTGGGATGGGTGGCGTTTGAGCAGGGACGCTTCCAGGAAGCCCGCGAGCTGTCCGAACGCGGGCAGTCAATAGCGAGTTTCAGAACGGAAAAATGGCACCTCCTACGCTTGTCGGGGTTTGCGCATCTGGCGCTAGTCTCGTGGATCCGTGATTTCTGACAAAAGTCCGGTCGTCACGCATGCACCTGTTCAGTCCGCAGCGCAAATCGACGCATCTTGTCGAGAATCTCGTCGGCCGTTTTGGTCCATCTGAACGGCTTGCCTTTCTCGTTGTGCGCGGCGACGTACGCGAGGATGGCGTCACGCAGTTGCGGCACGCTGGTGTGCGACCCGCGACGCAGGGCCTTCTCGGTGAGCAAACCAAAAAATCGCTCAACGAGGTTGAGCCACGACGCGTAGGTCGGCGTGAAATGCAAATGAAAGCGGGGATGACGAAGCAGCCAGCGATGCACGACTGGCGCGCGATGCGCCGACAGATTGTCCAATACCATGTGAATGTCGAGCGCGGGTTCGACGCTCTCGTCGATCTCACGCAGAAAGGCCACGAAGTCTTGCGCACGATGCTGGGGTTTACAGCGCGCCAGCACGTCCCCGGTTGCGACATTCAAGGCGGCGAAAAGATCGAGAGTCCCGTTGCGAATGTAGTTGTGCGTGCGTCGTTCCGGTTGCCCGATGTCCATCGGCAAGATCGGTTGCGCGCGCTCCAGCGCCTGGATTTGCGACTTCTCGTCGAACGAAAACACCACGGCATTCGTCGGCGGATTCATATACAGCCCGACGACGTCGCGCACCTTTTCAACGAGCTGCGGATCCGGCGACATTTTGAACGAGTCGGTGACGTGCGGTTTGAGGCCAAACGTCCGCCAGATACGGCCGATCGTCGTATGGCTCAGCCCCGCCTTGGCAGCCATCGTTCGGGTACTCCAGTGCGTCTCACCCGCGGGCGTCGTCTCCAGTGTCTTCACGATCACCGCCTCGACATCCTCGTCCGAGACCGTGCGCGGCGCGCCCACGCGCGGCTCGTCATAGAGGCCCTCGAGCCGGTGGTCAATGAACCGCTGACGCCATTTGCCGACGGTCGCATTCGTCGTCCGATATCGGCGCGCGACGTCGCTGCTCTTCGGGGTGTTCGCGCACGCCAGCACGAGTCGGGCGCGAAACGCGAGCGAGCGATTGACGCGCGCCCGCTTCGTCAAGCGCACCAACGCCTGGCGCTCGTCCTCGGTCACCACCAACGGTTTCTTGGGGCGTCCAATTGTTGCCATGCCCCTTTAGATCACAATGCAGATTATTCTTCCAGTTAATTCGGTTCCACGAGACTAGGCGATCACGAACACGCACGAGCCGACTTCGAGGAAAGCCTCCGGCTGGCAAGGCAATCGGCGGCGACAAAAGGTGCGGCGGCCGCGCAATTCGGTATCGGGTGTGTGGAGCTCGTTGCCAATCGTCTCCGCGAGGCGCGAGCGCAGTTCCAATCTGCCCTTCCGGTCCTCGCGGAGGATGCGACCGAGGGCCGCATGACCGACGTCTTATTCGCCTTGGGCGACGTGTCGTTGCTTGAAGGTGAACTCGACGAGGCAGCGGGCATGTATCTGCGCGCTTTCCGGACGGCACGCGGTCTTGGCCACGAGAAGAATCTGGCGCGCGGCCTTAGGGGCCTGGGGATCATTGCATCGCGGCAAGACTGCCCGGAACTGGGGGCCCGGCGCTTTGGCGCCG
>DATEGN010000533.1:0-3279 GCA_035280125.1 Gemmatimonadaceae bacterium
ACCGCGGACATCCTGCGTGCCGCCCTCTGGCTCGTCGGTCCAGCCGCCGGCGTGCGAACGGTATCCAGCGCTTTCTACATGGTGACGCATCCCTTTCGGGGTACCAAGCCAGAAGTGATTACTTTTACCGATTGCGCGGTCGTGCCCTATCCAACGGCAACGCAACTGGCTGACATCGCGATCGCTGCGGCAGCAGATCGCCGTCGGATCGTGGGCGACGAACCATGCGTCGCCCTGCTTTCGTTCAGCACCAAGGGGAGTGCGGACGGGCCAAGCGTGCGACTTGTGACGGACGCACTATCCGAGATTCGGCAGCGTGCCCCGACGCTGGCCGTGGACGGAGAATTGCAAGGTGATGCGGCGCTCATCAACGACGTCGGGCTGCGAAAGGCTCCGGGCAGCCCCGTCGCTGGTCGTGCGAACGTGCTCGTTTTCCCAACCTTGGATGCGGGAAATATCGCTTACAAGCTGGTGCAACGGCTCGGTGGTGCACTCGCCATCGGGCCGATTCTTCAGGGCCTGCGCCGGCCGTGCAGCGATCTCTCGCGCGGAGCCACCAGTGATGACATTTTCCACGTGGCGGCTATTACTGCGTTGCAGGCGGACTAGCTTGCCCCTGAAGAGCGTCAAGTCCCGTTAGGAGAGACCTCATGAGCTTCGCGATCACGAAGGAGGCGGAAGTCGTTGTTGTGGATGTCGAGGGCCAGCTCATCGTCGGCAACCGGCAAGAGCTGAAACAAAAGGTGCTGGACGAGCTGGAGCGTGGTGAGAAGAAGTTCCTCATCGACTTCTCGCAGACCGGATACATCGACAGCTCCGGACTCGGCGTGCTCGTGTCGCTATCCAAGAAGATTCGGGAGCAGGGCGGCGAGCTGCGGCTCGCGAACCTGAACGACGATCTCAAGACGCTTTTCGAGCTCACAAAGCTGGATACGCTCTTCCAGATCGCGGACACGCGCGAGCGCGCATTGGAGAGCTTCTGAGCCCGCGCCCAAGGGGGCCGAGCTGCGCGGGTGAGCTGAAGGAGAGGGGAAGGGAGAGGGGGACAATACCAACCATGTCCGGGCACGGCTGCCATTCCCGCCGTGCCCGGCGTCGCATCCGACCGAGATGACCCGAGGAAGCGAAGCGGGGCAAGAGAGCGCGCACGAGGATAGCCGCGGCGACGCGCGCGTGATCGAAGTCGACATCCCCAGCGACGTTCAGTACATCGAGAAGGTCGTCGAGCTCGTTCAGCGCGAGTGCGCGCTGATGCATTTCGGCGCCCGTCAGTTGATGCTAAACCTCGCCGTCGCCCTCACCGAGGCGCTCTCGAACGCCATTCTGCGCGGCAACAACGACGATCCGGGGAAGCACGTTCATGTCACGGCTCGCGTCGATCCGGCGCGGCTGGTCATCGACGTGCGCGACGAAGGTGGTGGTTTCGACCTCGACCTCTGCACGCTCGATCCAACCACGCCGGACAACGTCGATCGAGAAGACGGGCGCGGGTTGTTCCTCATGCGCCAGCTGATGGATCGGGTAGAGCGGTTCGATGACGGCCCCGGAAATGTCGTGCGCCTCACGCTCAACCGCCAATGACTGACCTCACGGCGGTGCTCTCGGCATTCCGCGCTGCGACGCAGTGCGAGGCCGCCGTGTGGGTGCAGGTCGACGGCAAAACTGTCGCCGAGGCGACGACGGGGCGCATACCGATCCCGAATGAGCTGCCGTCGGCGGCCGAAGGCGTCCGCAAATTCGACGGCGCCAGTGGCGGGCGAGCACTCATCGCCGCCGTACCCGGTCCACGCCGGGCATGGCTCGCGCTCGGACCGTGCGAGACGCCGCAGGCCGACCTCGACAGCTATATGCGGTTCATGCTGCCGGTCGTCTCCCAGTATTTGCAGTCGGCGCTCGAGGTAGAGCACGCGGCGAACGAGCTGGCCGAGCGATACGAGGAGATCAACCTCCTCTACACGATCAGCGAGATTCTCGGCCGCACCGTTTCGCTCGAAGAAGCCTCGCGGACAATTCTCACGGAGATCTCGGAGACGGTTGGTGCGCGGCGCGCGTCGATCCTCGTGCACGATCCCGAGACCGATACCCTGCAGGTCGTCGCTGCCCTCGGCGCCGATCCATCGCAGACGCCCTCGATCAGCGTCCAGGACGTGTGCAGTGTGAGCGCGCGCGTCTTTCGGACGCAGCACCCGCTGCTCGCCGAAGGCGACCAGATGCAGTGCCCGGCCGAGGCGCCATATCGTCGCGGCGCGATGCTCTCGGTGCCGATCATGTGGACGACGCCGCGGGGCGGGGAGCCGTTAGGCGTCGTGAATCTGTCCGACCGGCGATCGTCACAGCCGTTCACGGCTGGCGACCAGAAGCTGATCGCCGCGATCGCGACGCAAATCGGCACGGCGATTCAGAACACACGGCTCGTGCGCGCTTCACTCACGCAGGAGCGATTGCTCTACGAGATGGAGCTCGCGCACGATCTGCAGATGAAGCTCCTTCCAGCCGCGGCGATCGTCGAACCGGACGCCGTGGTCGCCGCGCGGGTGATGCCAGCAGAGAGCGTCGGTGGCGATTTCTATAACCTCTTCCGTCTCGGCGACCACCGTGTCGGCGCGATGATCGGCGACGTCTCGGGTCATGGCTATCAGGCGGCGCTGATCATGGCGCTGACGATGAGCGCGTCGGCGATTCACGCGCAGACCACGGCCGATCCGGGCGAGACGCTGCACGCGCTGTTCTCCACCGTGCGCGACGAGCTGGCGACGACGGAGATGTTCATCTCCGCGTTTTACGGCGTGGTCGATCGCTCTCGACGTGAGATGCTTTATGCGAACACGGGTCACCCGCACGCGTTCGTGGTTGGCGCGGACGGGAATTGCGAGCGCCTCGCCGCGAACGCTCCGCCGTTAGGCATGGCGGAGGAGCATCCGCGTACGCAGCGGCGCGCCTGGGACCCCGCGAATGATTTGCTCGTGCTCTTCACCGACGGGCTGAGCGACGCGCGGAGTCGCTCGGGCGAACGGCTCGGCGAAGAAGCACTTCTCGAGACGATTCGTCAGCATCATCACGAGGCACCGTCGGCAATCCTCGAGCGCCTGATCGAGCTCGTCGAAGCGCACAGCGAAGGAATGGCCCGGCGGGACGACCAGACGATCGTGTTGCTGAGAAGCTGAGGGGCTACGGGCTAGAGACTAGGGGCTAGAGACTAGGGGCTAGGGTGACACGGCGACTACCACCCGTACGGAAGAGCCTCGGTCAGCATTTTCTCAACGATCGGCGCATTCTCGG
>DATEGN010000534.1:0-14009 GCA_035280125.1 Gemmatimonadaceae bacterium
GTCGGACCTTGCCGGTGCGGCGTCGGAACCCGAGCCAGTATTGGAGCGGCGGGTTTCCTCTGCGATCTGAGCGGTCTGTGCCCGCAAATCGGCGACGCTCTCGGCCACCTGGCGAGTGATCTCACCTGTCCGGGCGAGCTCGCGTTCGCGCTCGCGCAGAGCAGCCTTGGTTTCCCTCAAGCGAGCGCCGCCGTCTTCGAGCGTGCGATCGGCCTGTTTGAGGCCAGCCTCAGTCTGCTGCTGCCGCGCGCGGGTTTCGGCGTCATCCTCGGCCCTCACCCGCGTCGCCTCCACGGGCTCCTCCGTTTCAGCCGCCGCCTCCTCAGCACTCTGTGTCTGTCGCCAGTCGCCCGGCTTCTTCATCGTTGCCTCGTCTCAAAGGTCCCGTCCGTCCAGGTTGCAAACGGAGCGCCAGCATCGGCACGCTTGTCCGGCGGATGCGACCGAGGAACTCCTAGCCTTCGTAGGGGCCCTTTTCGTGCAGAGGTTGTTGTTCAATCAGGTCGAGGAAGGCAACGAGCTCCTAGCCGAGCTCGGTTGATTCGCCTGCCTCAGAACCCCGGATACGAACAACAATTCGCGATCGCTTGCTCTGGCCGCGCCTGCCTCACGCGTAGCAGTTTGTAGACGATGACGGCACGCAGAAAACCCACCTCCACAGACTCGAATCCAGTGAACCCCGCACCGGTTGCGCCCTCCGAAGTCGGCGCCACACGTGAGGCGGCAGAGTTCGTTGGTGCACGGGAGAAGCACGCAAAGCCCCCACAGGGAAGCGGGCTGTATGGGCTACTCGTAGAGAGCGTGCAAGACTATGCGATCTTTGCGCTGGACCCTCGCGGCTACATCCTGAGCTGGAACATCGGAGCCGCTCGCCTCAAGGGATACACCGCCGACGAGATCATCGGGAAACACTTCTCGATCTTCTACCCTCCAGAGGACATCGCGCGAGGCAAAACGGAGTGGGAGCTCGAGATGGCCGAGCGTGACGGGCGGTTCGAGGACGAGAACTGGCGTCTCAAGAAGGACGGTTCGCGCTTCTGGGCCAACGTCATCATCACGGCGCTGCGGGCGCCAAACGGCGATCTCGTGGGCTTCGCGAAAGTTACCAGAGACCTGACTGAGCGAAAAACGGCCGAAGAGCGCGCGGTGCTCGACGCAAGCCGATTGGCTGCGGCAGAGGCGGCGAGTAAGACGAAGTCCGAGTTTCTGGCGACGATGAGCCACGAGCTTCGTACGCCCCTGAACGCCATCGGCGGCTACGCGGAGCTGATCGAGATGGGCGTCGCGGGACCGATCTCCGACGAGCAACGCGCGTACGTTTCGCGCATTCGCAGCAGCCAGCAGCATCTGCTTGCCATTATCAATGATTTGCTCAACTACAGCCGGAGCGAGGCGGGACAGGTGTCATACGACATGACCCGCGTGTCACTCCACGACGTCGTCGAGCGAGCGATGCCGATGATGCTGCCGCAGGCCACGATCAAAGGCATCGCGATTAGCCACGGTCCGTGCACACCGATGGTCGAAGCATGGGCGGATCGACAAAAGGTCGAGCAGATTGTTTTGAACTTGCTCTCCAATGCGGTGAAGTTTACGCCCAGCGGCGGACAAGTCACGGTGTCGTGTGCCATCGGCGACGACCTCGGCACGATCACCGTGAGCGATAACGGGCCCGGGATTCCCAGTGACAAGCTCGAGGCGATCTTCGAGCCGTTCGTGCAACTCGGCCGCACGCTGACAAGTCAGCTGCAGGGCACCGGTCTCGGCCTCGCGATCAGTCGTGATCTCGCGCGCGCAATGAGCGGCGATCTGGCGGTCGAGAATACTCCCGACGGAGGAGCGACCTTCACGCTTTCGCTGCCGCGCGCCGAAAGTACCGCCGGGCGTAATCGCTAGCATCAACGTCAATATGAGCAAGCCAATTCTGCTCAGTTGGAGCGGCGGGAAGGACAGCGCCCTCGCGCTGGCGGCGCTTGCGGCCGACGCCTCGATAGAAGTGGTCGGGCTGCTCACGAGTGTCACGCGAGGCTACGATCGCGTGAGCATTCACGGTGTGCGGCGTTCATTGCTCGAGGCGCAGGCAGCATCGCTGCATCTGCCGCTTATCGAAATAGCGCTCGATCCGCAGTGCACCAACGCGGCGTACGAAGAGGCCTTTTTCGCGGCCATCGGTATGGCGAAGGGCCGTCAGGCAGATCTGGCGGCGATTGCGTTCGGCGACCTCTTTCTCGATGACGTTCGCGCCTATCGAGAGCGACTGCTCGCGAGTACTGGACTCACACCTCTCTTTCCGCTCTGGGGTGAACCGACGGCAGCGCTGGCCGAGCAATGTTGTGCGCTCGGCGTCGAGGCTCGGCTCGTGTGCGTCGACACGACGCAGCTGTCAGGCGCGTTCGCGGGGCGTCGGTTCGACCGGTCGCTTCTCGCCGAGCTGCCGGCGTCGGTGGATCCCTGCGGCGAGCGAGGGGAGTTCCACACGTTCGTCGCGAATGGCCCTGGGTTTGCCAGGCCGGTGCCGTACACGATGGGCGAAATCGTTAGGCGGGAGGATCGCTTTGTATACTGCGATTTGCTGCCTTTGATCGAGGTCGAAGAGGCTTACTTCGCGTCCCAATAGCTCTGGAGTCGTCCGGCTGCAGAACTCTCTGGCGCCGCTAACGGTCGTCGATCGAGTGACTGAGCTCGGGTGGAAGCGGCAGAATCGCCTCGACCGCACTCACGAGCTCAGCGATGCTCACCGGGCGGCGAAGGACGCGTTTCCAGGGACCCGCCGGAGCTTGCACCGTTGCGCGCGCGACCAGCACGACATCCGGCTCGTTATGCCGCGTTCGGAGCTCATCCAGGTGGACGCTCTCCCTGCTGACGAGGGCGTCCTGGTCCACGACGAGCAGCCGAACCGGGCCGCGGGTCGGAATCGCCGGCCGGACGACACGCGCCTCGCGAATGCCACGCGCGCCGACGGCGTCGTAGCCGGCCTCCCGCAGAGCACCGCGCAACAGCGCCCGGCGCCACTGGTCCGGCATGATCACGACAACGCGCGGCGGTAGAGCGCTCGGCGCTGTCTCGGACGCAGAGGGGCGCACGCTCGCACCGTGTGCCTAACGACCTTCGAGATCGCGCTCGCCGATCACGTGTCGGTCCGCGCGCCCCTTCCCTGGGTGCAAGCTCGCGTCGTAAAAGCGCTCCCCCTTGAGACGAAGCTCGACCGCGAGCGATTCGAACTCCTTCGGTGACAGGTCGCGCGCGACCACGGGAATCAGACCTTTGAGCAACGTGACGCGATCGTCGATCGGGAGCGACTCCGCTTCCTTCACCAGTCGGCGCAGCGTCGGGTGATTCAGTTGCTCGGTCTCATCGCTCGTAGTCATTGTCTCCTCTCTTTCGCAGCTGCATCGTCGGCTTGCCGAGCAACACACGGACATACTCGTAGAAGTCGTCGTGCATGATCTTCATCGCGGGGTTCGCGAGCATGTCGCGAAAGGCGTCCTCGCCGCCCAGTTGCTGCATTCGCTTCTCCCACGAGTTGAAATAGTCGTCAGGCAGTTGACCTTCCTTGTGTGCATACCACGCGATCTCGAACAGAGAGAGCTGCATGAGACTCAGGAAGTACGCCTGAATGTCTCGATCGGAATGCAGGTGTTCGACGTCGTTCTTGTGCACGGCGGCAAGCGATGGATTGTCGACGCGAATTTTTCGCAGCTGGTACTGCAACTCGACCAGCTTCGCGAAGTTGGCGACGGCTTGCGCCTTTCGTGCCGCGCGAAACTGAACGGCGGTATAGAACAGTCCACCCGCAATGGCGAACGACGACACCGCCTGAAGGCTGATCTGCAAGATCTGTAGCGATGGCATGCGCTAAAGCCTGGCGCGACGTAGAAGTTGGGCGTTGATGGCGACAATCACGGTGCTGGCCGACATCAAGATCGCTCCAACGGCTGGCGAAAGCACAATGCCGCGCGAGACGAGGACGCCCGCCGCCAGGGGGATCGCGACGATGTTGTAGCCCGCTGCCCACCAGAGATTCTGGATCATCTTTCGATAACTCGCGCGGCTGAGCGCGATGATGCGCGGCACGTCGCGCGGGTCGTTGCGCACCAGCACGATGTCTCCTGCTTCGACCGCGACGTCCGTTCCGGCTCCGATCGCAATGCCGACGTCGGCGGTGACCAATGCCGGGGCGTCGTTGACGCCGTCACCGACCATTGCCACGCGTTTTCCGCTGTGCTCGAGCTCCGCGATCTTGGATTGTTTCTGATCCGGTAGCACTTCAGCGAAGACGTGTTTGATGTCGAGCTGCGCCGCGACGGCGTCCGCGACCGCCTTGGCATCACCGGTCATCATTACGACCTCGATCCCACGCGCACGGAGCGCACTCACGGCGTCGAACGACTCGGCTCGGACGACATCGGCGATCACGAACGCAGCGAGTACCTGACGATCATCCGCGAGATAGATCAGCGTTTGCCCGCGGCGCGAGGCACGCTCCGCCGCATCACGGAGCTCCGGCGGCAGCTCGAGCGATCGGGCTTTGAGAAGCGCTGGCCCCCCGACGGAGAACATGTTTCCACCGATGAGCGCCTGAGCGCCTACGCCCGGGAGAGCCGCGAAATCCCGCGCCGGACGCAAATCGATCGCACGCTCTCTTGCGCTCCGCACGATCCCTCGGGCGATCGTGTGCTCGGATTCGGCCTCGACGCTCGCCGCGAGCCGCAGCATCTCGTTAGGCTCTGTGCCGCTCGTAGTGATGATATCGAGCACTCCGAATTCACCCGTGGTGAGCGTGCCCGTCTTGTCGAAAACGACGACGTCGAGGTTGCGCGCCTCTTCCAGCGCGCGGCGATCGCGCACGAGTAAGCCGCTCCGCGCCCCGAGCGTCGTCGAGATTGCGACGACGAGCGGAATAGCCAGCCCAAGCGCGTGCGGACAGGCGATCACCAGTACCGTTACGACGCGCTCGATTGCAAAGGCAGGATTGCGAGGCGACAGGAGGAGCCAGGAGATCAGAGTGATCAGCGCGGCGCCGAGTGCAACGAGGGTCAGAGCGAATGCGGCGCGATCGGCGAGCGCCTGCGCGCGGGAGCGCGAGCTCTGCGCTTGCTCGACGAGTCGCACGATGCCCGCGAGAGCGGTCTCGTCACCGGTTTTCGTAATTTCGACGCGGAGTGAGCCGACGCCGTTCACGGTGCCGGCAATCACCGTATCGCCCGGTTTCTTGTCGACCGGCCGCGACTCACCCGTGATCATCGATTCGTTTACCGCCGTCGTGCCTTGCCTAACGACTCCGTCGGCAGGAAGGCTTGCCCCTGGCCGCACGAGGATGAGGTCACCGCCGTGGAGCGCCGAGATCGGCACGTCTTCGGTCGCGTCGCCGATGACGCGCGTCGCCGTGCTCGGGAGGAGCTTTGCCAGCGCCCCGATCGCGCCCTGCGCCTGGGCAATCGATCGCATCTCGATCCAGTGCCCGAGAAGCATGATCGTCACGAGGGTAGCGAGCTCCTCCCAGAGCGGCATGCCTCGATAGCCGATGGTGACGATCGCGCTGTATCCGAACGCCACGCAGATCGCGAGGCTGATGAGCGTCATCATACCGGGCGCCCGGTCGCGAAGCTCGCCAACGGCACCCTGCAGGAAGACGCGACCGCCGTAGACGAAGACCAACGTCCCGAAGAGTGGCGGAATCCAGCGCGCACCGGGCCGCTCAACGAAGCCCAGCGCGCCGCCGAGCATGTGGCCCCAGACGATCGTCGGGATCGTTAGGACGAGCGAGACCCAGAACTTGTCGCGGAACATCGCGACACTGTGCCCGGCGTGCGCAGCGTGACCGCCGGCCGGCGGTTCGGTGTGGTGAGAGTGATGGGCGTGCGTCACGATTCGAAGGAAGCTATAACGCTTTACATGCACTTCAGGCTGTCAGCTCCTCAACTCCCAGCTACAATCCTTTTCGAATCGCAGTGGATGCATCTCACCCGCGAGAGCGAGTCCAGCTTCGGGATGGTGGCAGCTCACAGGAAGGAGCTTTGCGGTTCATGCCCGGGCGAGTCGAAGGCGCCGGGGTTGGTGAATGCACTGAACTAAGCCGCTGCCAGCCCTGAACTGTCAGGCTGAGGCGCTGCCAGCCTCTCTTGCGATCCATCGACTCCGCTAGCTCCCCACGCGTTGCCAGATCATATTGAGTGAGCGATGCCCACGAGAGAGCTCTGCCTAACGGCGGAGCTCTCTGCTTTTTGACAACCGTTCACCGGGCGAGGAACGCCAACGATGTGGTACACGGTGCTGCACGATGAAGTCCCCATCGGGATCGTCGATCTCCCGCCCTTGGCACTTGCCGCTGGAGCGATGCAGCGACTTCCGGCGTATTCAGCCATCCAGCCAACGGTGCGTGCCGCAACGATCGCGCTCCTCGCGCTCGGATTCTACGGCGCTGCATTGCCGCCGATACCGCCGCGGAGTCGCGAGATCCTTCACTCGCGCCGGGCTCTCGCTCGCGCCGCTCGCCTGCGGCTGAGCCTCGTGAACGAGCGAGGTGCCATCGCTCATGTGAGGTTCGTGAACCTTCTCGAGCCGCCAGGGGACGAACGCGTCGTGGTCGTCGCCTCATTCGACGACGCGATCGCCGCGGTCGGTGCGATGCTGCCGGCGCCGACAGCAAAAGGCAGGGGCAATGCCTAACGTTGAAGCTCCGCGGGCTGCAGCGGTCGAGCAGCGCCAATCGGAAGCGTGAGGGTGAACTCCGCGCCCCGGCCGAGCTCACTCACCACGGTGAGATCGCCGCCCATTGCCCGCGCGAGCTCGCGGCTGATCGCGAGGCCCAGACCCGTTCCCTGTCCCTCGCGCGTCAGATGCTGGTCTACCTGCACGAACGGCTCGAAGATCGCATCGAGCTTTTCGGCTGGGATGCCTCGACCAGTGTCTTGGACCCGAATCGCCGCGTCCTGATTGAACCGCTCGGCGCGTACGACGATGCCTCCGCCCGGCGGCGTGAACTTGATGGCGTTCGACAGCAGGTTGAGCAGGATCTGCTGAACCTTGTCGCTGTCGCCGCGGACGATGAGCGAGGTGTCCGCGACCTCGCAGCGGTACGAGAGCCGCTTTGCCTCTCGCTGTGGCTCGATGAGTGGGCTGATCCCCTCGAGCAGCCCATCGACCGGCACGTCATCGATTTGAAAGTCGACGTGTCCCGCTTCGACTTTCGCGAAGTTTAAAATGTTGTTAATGACACCGAGCAGGTGCCGCTGATTGCGGCGAATGCGGCCGAGGTCGTCGAGTTGCGCGCGGTTGAGTTGTCCACGAACACCCATCTCGAGTAAGTCCACGTAGCCGGCGATCGCGTTGAGCGGCGTCCGCAGTTCGTGCGACATCGCCGCCAGGAACTGCGCCTTCGCGACATTGGCCTGCTCCGCGGCGATCCTGAGCGCCTCAGCTTCCGTGCGCGCCGCGCGCTCGACCTCGAGGCGCGACTCACGCTCGTTCTCGACGAGCTTTCGTTCGGTGATGTCGATGACCGAGCCGATGAAGCCGGAGAAAGTGTCGCGATCGTCGAAGCGCGGTGCACCGCTGTCGAGCACCCAGCGATAGTCACCATCGTTCCGGCACAACCGGTATTCGACGCGGAATGGCTGACGTGAGGCGAGAGAGCGGCGATAGACCTCCGCGTGCCGCTGGCGATCATCGGCGTGCATCGATCCCTCGATGCCCTCGGCGATGGTGTTGTGCAGAGACTTGCCGGTGAACTGCAGCCAAGTGCGGTTCACCCACTCGGTGCCGCCATCAGCGCGCGAGAGCCAGATCATCACGGGAGCCGTGTCCGCCATCTGACGGAAACGCGACTCCGATTCGCGAAGCGCGGCTTCTGCCTCACGAGTGCGCAACAGCGCGCGCACCGTCGCCAAGAGCACCGCGGGTTCTACCGGATGCGTGAGATAGCCATCCGCACCCGCGTCGAGGCCTTGCGCGCGTGCACCGGGAGTCGTGAAACTGGCAGACAGCAGCAGCAGCGGAATCGAAGCGGTGTCGGGATTCGACTTCAGCTGGCGCGCGATGTCGAAGCCATTGCCATCCGGCAGGCGGATGTCGAGCACAATGAGATCTGGATGGTCCTTGGCGAATCTCATCGCCTCGGCAGACGTGCCTCCTTCGACAACACGGTAGCCACCCTCCTCGAGGATGCGCGTGACGACCCATCGGTTGGCGACGGTGTCGTCGACGACGAGGACGGTGATTACCAGCTGCTCACCCACGCGACCCTCCCGATAACGAGGCGCGCGTCGTGTTCTCCAGGTCGTCCGCCGTTGGTGCCATCGTGAGCGCGCCTCCGTAGTACACTGGTACGGTCAGGGTGAAGGTCGATCCGACGCCGAGCGCACTACGAACGGTAATCTCGCCGCCAACGAGCCTGGCGAGGCGCCGTGACAACGGCAGGCCGAGACCGGTGCCTTTCACTCGGCGCTGAATCCGATTTTCGACCTGCGCGAATTCCTCGAAAATACGCTCCATGTCGTCGGGCGCGATGCCGATTCCTGTGTCGCACACGGTAAAGATCACTGTTTCGGCCGGTCCGACCGCCGCGTTCACGCGGACGTCGCCCTGCTCGGTGAACTTGAGCGCGTTCGAGATGAGATTCCGCATCACCTGCGCGACCTTTCCATGGTCGCTCACTAACGGCGGCAGACTCGGCAACGGCTCGAACACGAGTGGAACTTTGGAGTCGGCGGCGATCGGGCGGAAGAGAGCGCGCAACGCTCCAAACAATTCCTCAACCTCGAATTGCTCGATGCGAACCTCGACTTTCCCTGCCTCGATCTTCGCGAGATCGAGCCAGTCGTTTACTAGATCGTTCAGGGCGTCGGTGGAAGAGCGCATCATTTCGACTGCTTTGCGCTGACGCTCTGTGAGCTCCCCTTCGTACCCGTCGAGCAAGAGACGCGCGATATTTCGCACGGCATTCAATGGCGTTCGGATTTCGTGGTTGAGATCCGAGAGAAAATGCGTCTTCAATTCGTTCAGACGTTCCAGATACCCCGCGCGCTCGTCCAGCTCGGCATACAGCGCCAGCACTCCGCTGTTCGTCTCGGCCAATTCCTGTGTGAGGCGTTCGTTCTGCGTCTGCTTTTCGCGCAACTCGGCGAGCGTTCGTAGAAGCTCCTGGTTCTGCTGTTGCAACTCCATGTGGTCGTCGAGCGTCGTACTCGCGGCAATCGAGCCAACTACAGAGGCAATCAATGCACGGCCTACCAGGAGATGAGCCGGAAGTCGCTTGCCCAGGGTCACCGAGGTTCCTTGCCCTGGCGCGGTGTCTACCTCGAACCGATCCGTGAGCCGGCGCGCGCCAACCATGCCGACGCCCAGGCCCGTGGCCGACACGTAACGACCTTCGAAAATGTCGCGAATCCGCGGAATGCCCGGCCCGCGATCGCTGACTCGAGCAATCAGCATCGCTGGCGGTCCATGCTCGATCGAGAACTCGACGCGACCGCCTCCCGCGTATTGAAACGCGTTGCGTGAGATCTCGGAGACGGCGGTCGCGAGGCGAGTCTGTTCCTGGCCATCGAGACCGAATTCGGCGGCGAGCTGCCTGGCACGCTGCCTTACAAGCACGATGTCGTGCTCGCGAACGAGTTCGAGGGTCAAGAGGCTTGTCGACATCATCTGCAAACGGCGCACACTGCTGCTCAGGAACGGGATACGGCGCGCGTGACGATAACGATCGCGTCGTCGCGGTGACGCGTAAAGTCGCGGTATATCACTCCGGCAATGATGCTCGGGTCTCTCGACATGATGCCAGGGTACGCATCGAGGTCCCAACGTCCACTGATACCATCCGAATGCATCACCAGCAACGCACCCTCCGGCCAGGGATAGGCGAATTCCTGAATGTGCCGAGCCGAGT
Source organism: Gemmatimonadaceae bacterium (assembly GCA_035280125.1). Classification (GTDB taxonomy): domain Bacteria; phylum Gemmatimonadota; class Gemmatimonadetes; order Gemmatimonadales; family Gemmatimonadaceae; genus AG2. Next base: position 9,887 of record DATEGN010000534.1, read on the forward strand.
GGCCAACGATGCCGTTGTGTGAGACGAGCGTTTTTGTCGATCCGGGCAGAACAATAGACGCCGAGATGTTGCCGATGCCGGAATATCGTATCGAGCGCGCATCGGCGTCGATTGCCGCCGCGGCGGCGGCGGCACCGCGCGTGCTTCGCAGCGCGCCATGAATTGCCGAGATCGTTTCGACGGGGCTCTCGTCGGGACGCTCGGCGGCAATGCGTGCGGCGAGAGATGACGCGTCAGCCGCGGAGATGCCATGACCCAAACCGTCGGCGACGACCAACAGCGCCGCGCCGGACGGGCGAATCGTTAGGCTGAAGTCGTCGCCGCAGACCGCCTCTCCCGCCTTCGGCACGCGAATCACGCCGACGTCGAGCAGCGGCTTGAGGGTAGGCTTCGCCTGGCGCACGACTCGCGCGACAATCACCGTGCCCCGCCCGGAGACGCTGTAAACGTCGAATGAGCTCGCGACTCGCATGAGAGCGCCAAGCCCCGCGCCAGGACTGCCAGCGGTGGAGTAACCATCGCGCAGGGCACGATCCAGATCGGCGATGCCAGGCCCAGTGTCTATCGCGACGAGCTCGACCATCGCGCGATCGCGAGTGCCGACGGAGCGGACGATCATCTCGCCACGCTTCGCGTGTTTAAGAATGTTGGTTCCGAGCTCTGTAACGATCAAGGCGACGCGTCCGGCCTCTGTCTCGTCAAGGCCGGCTTCGGCGGCGAGCTTGGACGCGGTGCGCCGCGCCTCGCCGACCTGGCTCGAATCCGCGATCTCTACGGCGACGATTTTGTTTCCGCCGTCTGCGTGCTGCGCCACTATTTCCATCGTGTGATCACAACTCGGGTTCCCTCTCCCACTTTCGAGCTGATGTCGAACTCGTTCACAAGTCGGCGCGCGCCACCGAGTCCCAAGCCAAGCCCCGATCCACTCGTAAACCCATCCTGGAGCGCTCGCTGCACGTCGGGGATGCCGGGACCAGTGTCCTCGAAGGTGAGCCGTAGTCCGCGCCGCGAGCCTTCGTCGAGGCTGTCGAGGCGCAGCGTGCCGCCACCTCCGTAGTCGATCGTGTTTCGGGCGAGCTCACTGGCCGCGGTCACCATCTTCGTTTGATCGACGAGGCTGAACCCGACGTCGATGCACCAAACCCGAACCGTTTGTCGCGCGGTGACGACGTCGCCACTCGAGCGAACTTCCAGCGTCTCACTGCGGCGAACTGGCATCGACATCTGGCTCTGGTAACATGTCGGCGGCTTCCCGAACTGCTCGGCTCAGGAGCGCCATGCCTTTGTCGACATTCAAGGCCGTGCGCACACCCGGCAGTGTGAGCCCCAGCTCGACGAGAGTGATGGCAACGGCCGGTTGCATGCCCACGACTACCGTCTGCGCGTCGAGCACCCGCGACATGCCGGCGATGTTCGCGATCATGCGTCCGATGAAGGAGTCAACGATCTCCAACGAGGAGATATCGATGAGCACTCCACGCGCGCCCGTCTCGCTGATGCGCGCGGTGAGGTCGTCCTGCAGCTGGACGGCGAGTCGATCGTGCATGTCCACCTGGATGGTGACCAGGAGGAACTCGCTCATTTTGAGAATCGGTATGCGATCCATGCTCGACTCAGGCGCGCGCGCGTGCAGCGCCCACCGTTTGCCCCGTCTTGCTCAGCGCGAGGCGGAACGCGTCGGCGAGTGTCGCTTTCGTCGCGACGTCGGCGAGATCGACGCCGAGGTGGACGATGGTCTGCGCGATCTGCGGACGAATACCGCTGATGATGCAGTCGGCGCCCATGAGGCGAGCGGCGGTCACCGTTTTGAGCAGGTGCTGGGCGGTGAGCGTGTCGACGGTGGGAACGCCGGTGATGTCGATGATCGCGATCTCGGCGCCTGTCTCGACGATGCGCTGCAGCAGAGACTCCATGACAACCTGAGTTCGCGCGCTGTCGAGCGTACCGATCATGGGAAGCGCGAGGACCCCGTCCCAGAGCTTGACGACCGGTGTCGAGAGCTCGAGAAGCTCTTGCTGCTGGCGTGAGATCACCTCCTCACGTCCCTTCTGATACGTCTCGGTCGTGAAGAGTCCGAGCTTGTCGAGCATCTCCGTCGCCGACCAGTTGGCGTCGGCCAGCGCCTGGGCGTCGCCGGCCATCTCCTGGCTCATGCGCTGGAAGAGCGGTCGTTTGAGCGAGAAGACGAACGTCGCCGTCTCCGATGGCGAGTACCCTTGTAGGGCGCGAGATCGCGAGAGGTCGCCGAGCATGTCGCGCACGCGGCCGAAGGCCGGCGATTGAATGTCGGCGACACCGGTCTGCGCTGCTTGCTGGAGCAGCGACATGAATTCGGTCGACTGCACCCGGAGCTCTTTCTCTGAGATGCGGCCGCCCTGGCGAAAGGCCGCCATCTGGTCGCGGATCCATTCGTCGAGGATGGGACCTTCGTGGCTCTTGAGAATGCGAGCGATAGCACCTTCGGCGGCCGTAGTCACGTTCGAAGAATCCTCGTTGGGGGACAACGCCTTACGCGACCCAGAACTAGGGTCGTAAGCAAGACGAGATGGATCTGGGGGCGCGGAAGCTACTGCGTCGCGGAATTCATTGCGAGAGTCGCGCCAACGCGTAGAGGGAAGAAGTTATTGGGTGGCGGGTAGAGGGTAGAGAGTGGAGAGTTACGCTCTACTCTCTACTCTCTGCCCGCTTCCCCGCTACCCTCTGCTCTGCCCTCTACCGTGGCAGTCCCCGCGTGATCTTCTCGGCATTCCCGTAGTACACCTTCTTCAGCACCGAGTCGGGAAGATCGATCCCGTACAGCTTCCAGAATGCGTGGTAGTTCCGGTAGTAGTCGAAGTAGTCGTCTCGGGTCTCGAAGACGCGCCAGTAATACGGATACTCCTCGGGCTGAAAAGAGTCTTTCCCGAACAGAATGCGGTCCTGGTATTTCACAAAGAAATCGTGGGCGCCGCGGGGCTGGCGGCCGATGTCATACAGTACCGCGCCAACTTCCGTGTAAACGTTAGGCATCTCGTCGAGCATCTTGCCGAGTCGTCCCAGGTCGTTCGCTTGCCATCCCATGTGGGCGGCGACAAAGGTGGTTCGCGGATGTTTGCGGAAAAGGTTGTCGCGTTCCGTCATCAGCTCCTCGAAGCGGGGAAAGCGATCGGCTGGGTAGCGACGTCCCGGGAACAGCGCGAGCTCGAGCCAACGCTCGTTGTTCATGTCGATCGGCTCGAAGAATTGCTCGGGATCGGCGGTGTGAATGAAGACGGGAATCCCGAGTCGGGCACACGCGTCCCAGATCGGGTCGAGCTCCGGGTCGTCCAGCTTGAGACGCGAGCCGTCGGGCTTCTTGATCGACAAGCCGAAGCTCTTCGAGATTTCGCCGACACCGACCGCGCCAGCCGCGAGGTCCGCCTGCAACTGAGCGATGGCCTTCTGCGCCCACCCTGGCCCCACGTTGCGGAAGTCGATGCCGGCGAGCACGCGGACGCGATCTTTCATCTGCGGCGACGCGCGAATGGCGGCGACGACGCGCTGCAGGCGGTCGCCACTGAGATTGTCAGCGGCGACCATGATGCGGACGTTCAGGCTGTCCATCGCGCTCCCGAGCGTCGCGAGTCCTTCGCTCGAGTCGAGCAGGCCCTCGGGATGTCCGTGGAAATCGATGGCGGGATATTTCGCACGCCTAACGATATGCGCGGACGTGACGAGCGTCGATCGCGGACGGTAGTCGAGAATGCTCGGGGCGGCGAGGTCGGGCGCCATGCAACTGCGCGGGCGGATTTCGGTCGTGCCTTCGGGACAGCTCTCACCTTGCTGGATCGTCGTCACGGGCCGTCCGCCACGTCCGCCCGGACGGCCCGTTTGTGCAACCGCAGCTGTGGCGAGCGAAAGCATGCACGCGCTGATCAGCGTGGAGAAGCGAGGCATAGAAGCTCCGATGGAGTCTCGGCAATTTGATATGAGCGCGGGAAGAGGGGAATCGTGGAGGCTGAGAAGGGTGCGTCGATTACGGCGCGTCGAACGCAGCGCGTCGAAAACGGCCGGGCGCAAGCGGTGGCGGGCGCAGCGCCGTTGGCGCGCGCCCGATTTTCTGATTCTGACGACGTTATGGCGCACCTCTCGACGTGCTGTAATC
>DATEGN010000535.1:0-2464 GCA_035280125.1 Gemmatimonadaceae bacterium
CCGGCAATTCTTTTTCACCAACACCGACGACCAGGCACTTAGAACAAGCTGTACTGTCTCGGATCGTCGAACTTCTTTCCGCGCGGCAGGAATGGACCGGCCACACTGTCCTGCGCGGCGATCGAGAGTTTGCCCTTGAACGCCGTACCTCGGAGCGCCGATCGCACCGCGTGTTGCGCCATCTGCGGCGTGTTGTTCTGCTCACTCAAATGCGCGAGCACCACGTGAGCCGTTCGCGACGTGACGCTCTCGCGAGCGAGCGCGCCTGCGTCGCGATTACTCAGATGTCCGGAGCGGCCAGCGATCCGCTGACACAGCCACGGTGGATAGGGCCCCGCCCACAGCATCCCCTCGTCATGATTGGACTCGAGGACGAGGACATCGACCTCGCGGCACAACGTACGAACTTGCTCATTGGCGTGGCCGACGTCGTAGCAGATCGCCGCGCGGGCACCAGTCGATAGTGTCGTCGCGAGAAAACCCACTGTCTCGAGTGCATCGTGCGGAACCGGCATCGCCGTGATCTCGAGTCCATTGATGCGCATCGGAGTGCTCACCGCCAACGATGTCAACGACACATTCGCGAGCGCGGGTGATTGCGCCGTTCTATCGGTTGCGAACACCGCCCATCCCCAGCGGCGTACACAACGTGCTACGCCCCCGATGTGATCGCTGTGGTCGTGCGTCAGCAAACACGCATCGATCGAGGCTGGATCGATGCATGTGGCCTTGAGCCGATTCGCCAGCGCGCGTGGGCCAAAGCCGGCGTCGATGAGCACGCGCGTGCCGTCCCCTTCGACGAGGACGGCGTTTCCGCTGCTCCCGGTGCCCAGAATCCAAACCTTCACTCGTCCTCTCCAACAGCCCAGCGAGCGCTGTGCGCCGCGGCGAGCTGCTCTCGTCCGCGGTCGGTGAGCTTCACCTGTCGTCGCGCCATGACGCGTTCCACTACCTCGAGAAACTTATCGAGCCGATAGACGGAATACGGCGGCGCGCTCCCCCACGCAAAAGGAGCCACCGCTTTGGGCGGAGTCTGTCCACCATACACGTTCGCGGCCGCACCGAGCACGGTGCCTGTCGTCAGGCACGTGCCGATGCCGGTTTTCGCATGATCGCCGAACATCGTTCCGAGAAACTGCATTCCGGTGTCGCGCATTCCGGTTGGCGTCCAGAGCGTCACGGGTCCGTAGGTATTCTTGAGATTACTCGTGATCGTGCCCGCACCGAGGTTCACCCATCGTCCCATATACGAATGCCCGACAAACCCGTCGTGTCCCTTGTTGGCATAGCCAATCATGACGGTGTTGCTCATCTCGCCGCGCACCTTGCAATGATCGCCGATGGAACACACGGAAATCCGATCACCGAGAACCGTCGAGTTCCGGCCGACATAGCAGGGACCAACGAGCCGGGTGAATGCGTGAACCGTCGTTCCGGCTCCAACGTAGATCGGACCCACTGACGCGTCGAATATGACCTGAGGTTCGATCGTCGCGCCTTTGACGAAGACCTCGCCCGCAATCGATCGATCAGCGGCGACCAGCACCGGATTCTGACCGATGACGGTCGCGTGCTCTGGCGGAGCGCTGATTTGGGTTGCCGAGACGACGCCGCCGAGAGATGGCTTCTGATAGAATGTGAGATCGTCCGTCAGCTGCTCGGGCAGAAGGCGCACGAGATCCCAGACGTCGTCGAGCCACCACCCGTCGAGCGTCGTCGACTCGGCGCCCGATCGTCCGACGTCGTCGAGCGTGAGACGGCCGTCCGCGAAGTAGTCCACGGACAGCTCGCGAGAGGTCCGCGCGGCGACTACCCGGCCGCGGGATAGCCAAAGATCCACTGCACCGGCATCATCGTTAGGCGACCCCAGCGCGGACAGCTGGATGGCGCTCAGCTTTGGAACGAAGCGCGCATTGGCGATCACCGAGCCGGCCGGGATTCCGCCGGTCGCAACACAGGTCGTTGTTCCTTCGTCGAAGCTCGCGAGATGGGCGGCGGTGATGACACCCGCGACCGGCAGCTGAAGAGCCGTTTGCCAACGCTCTCGCTGCAGAGCGGCTCCCGCCACCATGTCCGCCAATGGTCGCGTGAGCGCAAAGGGCTCGAAGGCACGCGCGCGGCTATCGTCATACAGATAGAGGGCGCTCATGCCCGTTCCCGAGTCGATGGCGGGAGCGCATCGATCAGCGCTTTCAGATCACTCGATCGATCGACGGTTGTGACGAGAACGAGCCGGTCGCGGACGACAACCACCAGATCCGAAACGCCGTATAGCACAACTTCGCCATCCTCGGCATGCACGACATTATCTCGCGACGCCACCGCGACCACGTCGCCGCTCGTGGCGTTGCCGGAATTGTCGTGAGCTCTCACGCGCCGCAGCGCACCCCAGGTGCCGACATCGTCCCAGCCAAAATCGCCCGGCATGACCATCACACGCTCGCTGCGCTCGAGCACACCCACA
>DATEGN010000536.1:0-4093 GCA_035280125.1 Gemmatimonadaceae bacterium
GCGCTCGGAAACGACGACGCCGTCGCGGTTGTCGACCTGGCCTCACGCCACGTCGTCCGGACGCTCGCGGTAGGTAAGGATCCGGAGCAGGTCGCTGTCGATCCCCAGGCGGCGACGGTTTTCGTCTCGAACGAGGAGATCGCGAAGGCAACCGCCGTCGATATCGCGAGCCGTCGAGCGCGCTTCACGGCGGATGTCGGCAAAGAGCCAGAAGGAGTGGCTGTCGCGCCTAACGGGCGGAAGGTGTACGTGACCGGCGAGTCCGACTCCACCGTGACCGTTCTCGACGCCTCGACGGGCCGGCGCCTCACGTCCTTCATGGTGGGGTCACGTCCGCGCTTCGTCGTGTTCACCCGTGACGGCTCCCGAGCGTATGTGAGCGCCGAAAACGGCGGCACGGTCAGCTTCGTCGACGCGCGCGCGGACACACTCATCGGGGTGGCGACGATTGGCGATCGGACAACCAAGCCAACTGGACTCGCGCTCTCGCCCGACGAGAGAATGCTCTTTCTCGCCAATGGCCGCTCGAACGAGGTGGCCATGATCGACGTCGCGTCGCGCTCCGTTGTCGGCACGGTGCCCGTTGGTGAGCGACCGTGGGGCATTGCGCTGAGCCGTGACGGTCGCACGCTCTACACCGCAAATGGACGGTCGGGATCCATCTCGGTGATCGACGTTCCCTCGCGGAAGGTGACGTCGACGATCGCGGTTGGCGGCAGGCCGTATACGGTATTGCTGGCGCCGTAGACTCACACGCAACTCATCGACGATGCTCTGGCGAGCGCTGCTCGTGCTCGTTCCGGTATCGCTGGCGCTGAGCGCGATCAGCAGCGTTCCGCGCTCAATAGTCTTTCTCTCGGCGCTCCTCGCGATCATCCCGCTTGCCGAGTGGGTTCGTCGCGCGACCGAGCAGGTGGCGGCGCGCGCGGGCAGCGCGATCGGCGGACTGATGAACGTGTCCTTCGGGAACGCGCCGGAGCTCATTCTCGCGTTCTTCGTGTTGAAGGCGGGGCATGTCGATGTCGTGAAGGCGCAGATCACGGGTTCACTCATCGGCAACAGCCTCCTCGGTCTCGGACTCGCCGTGGTCGCCGGCAGCTTTCGCAGCGACGTTCAGAGATTCAGTCGAGAGCGCGCCGGTCTACTTTCAAGCTTACTCATACTCGTAACGATCGCGGTTCTGCTGCCGGCCCTGTTCGACTACACCGAGCGTGGCGTGCTCCGAAATCCAAATTCGGCGCTGCTCGACGAGCATCTGAGTCTTGGCGTGGCGGTCGTGCTCATTCTCGTCTATATCGGTAACCTGGTGTATACGCTGGTAACGCACCGTGATGTCTTCGCGCACGCGCCTGAACCGGACGAGTCATCGGACGACGCTCCATCCGAGGCATGGCCACTCAGGCGATCGTTGCTGATTCTCGCGGCGGCGACCGCGTTCACGGCGGTCGAGGCGGAGATCATTTCGAGCACCGTCGAGCCCACCGCGATTCGATTCGGCCTAACGCCATTCTTCCTCGGCGTGGTCCCGCTGGCCATTGTCGGAAACGCCGCGGAGTACATCTCTGCCGTCTACTTTGCTCGCCGTGGGCGGATGGGACTGGTCGTGGCAATCACGGTCGGTTCGACGATCCAGGTTGGTCTCCTCGTCGCGCCGCTGCTGGTGATTGTCTCGTACTTTGTTGGCCATCGCATGAACCTCGTGTTCAACAATCCGATCGAGCTCATCGCCGTCGCGGGCGCGGCATTCATCGTCAACTCGATTGCGCAGGACGGCGAGACAACATGGTTCGAGGGCGTGATGCTGCTCGCGGTGTATCTGCTGTTTGCGCTGGCCTTCTTTTTAGTGAGGGAGTAGAATGACGAACCGGGCGAGGAACGTTCGCAATGAGCGCACCCGCGACGAGCGTGCGCATATTTGAACGACGCCGCGGTGTAGAAATCACGTCTCCCGAACTGCGTGTGCGTTTCGACGAGGATGCGTTTCAGATACGACGTGCGACGCCGGCGGATGCCGGCGCCCTGAGCCGCGCCGCCGCGACATTTTTCACCGACACGTTTGGCGCGGCGAATCGCGCCGAAGACCTCGAGACCTATCTGGGGACGGCGTTCTCCGAGCTCCGACAGCGCACCGAGCTGTCCGATTCAAATAGTCGCATCTGGCTCGCGACCATCGGTGAGGACATTCTGGGCTATGCGCACGTTAGGCTCGCTCGGGTTCCATCGGGGAAGGCAATCGCGGAATCGCGCCATGTCGAAATTGCGCGCATCTATGCCGACCATCGCTGGCACGGACGCGGACTGGGCGGCGCGCTCATGAGCATGTGCGTGGGCGCCGCGCGCGAATGGGGCCCCGACGTGCTCTGGCTCGGCGTGTGGGAAAAGAATCCACGAGCGATTGCGTTCTACGAAAAGCATGGCTTCCAGGTCATCGGCGATCAACCGTTTCTTCTCGGTGCGGACCTCCAACGCGACCTCGTGATGGCACGTCGCCTAACGAATGACCGCTGAGCAGATCCGCCGATGTTCCTGGCCCCGCTCGGAGCAGGACATCCTCTATCACGACACCGAGTGGGGAGTGCCGCAGCACGACGACCGCGCGCTGTTCGAGTTGCTCACCCTCGAGGGAGCGCAAGCGGGCCTGAGTTGGTCCACGATCCTCCGGAAGCGCGACGCTTATCGCGATGCGTTCATGAACTTCGACGTCGCGCGCGTCGCGCGGTTCACGCCGGCTCGCGTCGAAAAGCTCATGGCCAACGCCGGCATCGTCCGCAACCGACTGAAGATCGAGAGCACGATCACGAACGCGCGAGCGTTTCTGCGCGTCGTACAGGAAGAGGGCTCGTTCGATCGCTATCTGTGGCGATTCGTCGGCGGAAAGCCTGTCGACAATCACCGACAGCGGCATGGCGAGATTCCGCCGCGAACCCCCGAATCGGATGCACTGAGCCGGGATCTTCAAAAGCGTGGGTTCCGATTCGTCGGCTCGACGATCTGCTACGCCTTCATGCAAGCCGTTGGCATGGTGAACGATCACACCGTGGACTGCTTCCGATACCAAGAGCTCTCGGGCGAAGTGGCCGAGCATGCGAAGAAACGGGGAAGTCGGGCTCGAGGCGAACGCGGGCGCAACACTCACACTGGCAGCCGGAAGGCAAAACCGAGAAGTTGACTGGTGCCAGGCGCGACGCCACCGCGACGCGCCGGCAGCCGAGCGTGCGGCACTGAGCACCCAGCGCAGCCGGCCACCACGACATTCGCTATGCGCGCCACGAATTCAACGCCCACGACTTCACTGACGGCGGGTCCCACGCATCGGCTCACCGCGCTGCCGACGTATGTATTTGCGTGGCTCGACGAGCTGAAAGCGGCCGCGCGTGCCCGCGGTACAGACTTGATCGATCTGGGAATCGGAAACCCCGATCAGCCGACTCCTCCCGCGATTGTCGATGCCATTACCCGCGCTTATGCGGATCCGCGTACGCACGGATATCCACCGTTTCGCGGCACGCGACACTTTCTTGATGCCGCTGCGCGATTCATGCATCGGCGTTTCGCTGTCGATGTCGACGCGGAACACGACATCGTGTGCGTGAGCGGCGGCAAGGAAGGGATCGCGCATCTCGTCATGGCGTTCACCGATGAGGAGAGCGTCGCCCTCGTTCCCGATATCCACTACCCGGTGCACAGCCGGGCCGCGGGGCTTGTCGGTGGGCGCGTTCACCTGCTTCCGCTGCGGCGCGAGAGTGGGTTCCTCCCCGATCTCGCGGCAATACCACCGTCGGTGGCGCGCAGGGCTCGCTTGTTGATCGTGAACTATCCGCACAATCCAACGGGAGCCGTTGCCCCGTTAGGCTTCTACGAGGAAGCGGCTGCCTTCTGTGCGCGGCACGACATTGTACTCGTTTCGGATCTCGCGTACAGTGAGATCACCTTCGATGGTTTCGTGGCGCCGAGTGTCCTCGAAGTCCCGGGCGCGATGAACGTCGCCGTCGAATTTCACTCGATGTCGAAGACGTTCAACATGGCCGGCTCGCGTATCGGATTCGCTGTCGGCAACTCGGACGTGATCGAGGCGCTCTACGCGGTGCGGACG
>DATEGN010000537.1:0-2091 GCA_035280125.1 Gemmatimonadaceae bacterium
ACGATATTTCGCGGCGTCGTGAATTCGAGAATCACGAAGCGCGCGCCCCGCGCCAGCACTCTATGTACTTCGTGCAGCGCGCCATCGAGGTCACTGACGTTGCGAATACCGAAGGCCACGATGGCGCCCGAGGCGCTGTTCGACGCGATTGGCAAATCGAGCGCATCGGCGACGAGCGGAGAAACCGCGGCTGAGACCTTCTCGCTGCCCGCACGGAGCATCGGTTCCGCGAAATCCGCTCCCAGCACTCGTCCGCCGAAACCTGGCCGGCATGCGAGCGCAGCGGCAACATCCAGGGTTCCGGCGCACAAATCGAGGTAGGTTCCGGCTGGATCCTGCTCCCAGTTCAGCGCCGCGATTGCACGTCGTCTCCAGCCTCGATCGAGGCTGAGACTCAGCAGGTGATTGAGAAAATCGTAGCGCGGCGCAATCGCCGAGAACATTCCGCGGACGAAGTCTCGCTTCGTCTCGCCGTCGGCCAGCATTACGGGGGAATGCTCGGTCGCCACGTGGTTGATCGGCATCGACCAAAGTTCACCCCTGCGGTAGATGCAAGCAAGCGCGCCAGCTCGCCGCGCTGGAAGCGGCGTGATTGTGATCTTACTTTCACCTCGCATGCCCACGGCGCTCGATCTCACCAACCTGCCGGACGCGGACGTTGTTGCCCTCGCGCAAGCAGGGCGCGAGGCCGCGTTTCGCGAGCTGATTCGCCGTTATGAGCGCCCCGTCTTTTCGCTGATCTATCGAATGATCCGCGATCGCGAGCTCGCGGAGGATCTCGCTCAGGACACGTTCATCAAAGTCTTGAATCACATCGACCGGTATCGACCGGAGTTCAAGCTCTCGAGCTGGTTGTTCAAGATCGCGAATAACGTCGCCATCGATCATCTCCGACGGCGACAGCTGGACACGATCAGCATGGATGGCTCACCCCACGCAGCGACCGCCGACGCGATCGAGTCGACGTCGTTCGAGGTGGCGGTGCCGCAGGAATCACCACTCGATGAGCTCGAGGCAAAGGAGCTCGGCTCGGCGATCGAGCAGGCAATAGGTCAGCTTCGTCCCGAGTATCGATCCTGCATACTGCTGCGTCACGTCGAGGGCCGTTCGTACGAGGAAATTGCGACGACGCTCGACTTGCCACTCGGTACGGTAAAAACCTACATCCACCGCGCGCGGCACGAGCTCAGGCGCGCTTTGGAGCACTTGAAAACGGAGGAATGACGATGACTCCGAGAGGAGCGGGAGCGCGCCCTCGCCCGCGACTCCAAATCAGCTGGCGCGGTGGATAAGCGAAGCAAGCCGCTGTGAGCTGCCTCACCTGGTCGACCGGTCAAACTCTCCTTTTCCGTTTTCCTTTCTGAAACACATTCACGTACCAGCGCGTAGACCTCTCCGTGAATCACCGTCACCTTCTCCCGACTGAGATCGACCTCCTCCTCGATGACGAGGAGGGTTTTGGCGTTGCCCCCCTCAAGGCACACGTTCGGTCTTGCCCCGAGTGCCTTGCGCGTCTCGAGGACGCCCGTCTCGTCACTGACTCCATCGAGGAGCTCGAGCATTTCGCTCCTTCGTTCAGCTTCGCCGACGCCGTAATGACGCGGGTTCCAGTCTTCGTGCCGTGGCACGTCGCGGCTCGCGACAGCGTCAGGAGCTGGATGCCCGAGTCCCGGCCGGCTCGTGTAACCGCGATCGCTTTGGCGAGCTCGGTGGCCGCGGTGTTGACCGTCGGTATCCTCTGGATAGCGACCCAGACCGATATTCTCGTATTCGCAACGAGCCTCGCGGGCAGCCGCCTGCGCGAGATAGCCGTTGAAGGCGGACGCGACGCCCTGCTGACGATCTTCGGTTCGCAGACCATCGCGCTCGCCACGCAAGCCGGAGCCGTCGGTATGGTCTTGTTGTTCGGCGGCTTCCTGGCCACTGTTGCGACCGCGACGTTCGGGCTGCAAAAAATGGCCTTGGCTTCGAGCAGAAGGCGGGCATAGTCATGGCACGACAAGTCAGCGCGGCAGCGACGTCAAGCTTCGTCGCGCTCGCGCTCGTTAGCGTGTGCGCGTCGGTCACGTCCGCGCAGACTGCCGCGCCAAC
>DATEGN010000538.1:0-9785 GCA_035280125.1 Gemmatimonadaceae bacterium
GGTAAAGCAGATCGCGCTCGATGAGGGAGTTCCTGTTCTCCAGCCCGAGCGCCCGCGCGGCGACCACTTTGTTTCTGAGGTGTCACGACTCCGACCGGATTTGTCCGTCGTCGTCGCCTATGGCCACATTCTGCCACAAGCGGTCATCGATCTGCCTGCGCGCGGCACCGTGAACATTCATGGCTCGCTTCTGCCCGCGCTGCGCGGCGCGGCGCCGATTCAGGCCGCCATTCGCGAAGGGATTGGCGAGACGGGCATTACGATCATGCGCATGGTTCCGGCGCTGGACGCCGGTCCAATCATTCTCCAGGCGCGAACCGCGGTACTCGAGGATGAGACCTACGGCGAGCTCTCACTCCGGCTCTCCGAGCTCGGAGCCCTCACGCTCGTCGAAGCGCTGTCGTTGATGGAGTTGGGGAACCCGCCGGAGCAGCAGCAGAACGATTCCCTGGCGACCTACGCGCACAAGATCGACCGATCGGCAACATGGGTGGACTGGCACGCGAGCGCCGGGAACGTCTGCCGACTTATCCGCTCGCTCGATCCGAGGCCCGGCGCCGTGACGATGCTCCGTGGCAGTGAAGTAAAGCTGTATGGGGCGAAGCTCGCGCCCCATGGCGTCTCGACCATGCCCGGCCAGATCCAGTCCGTCGATGAAAGTGGCCTCACCGTGGCATGTGGAGAGGGCGCGGCGCGCATCACGGTAGTGCAGCCTGCAGGCAAGCGGCGTCTGTCGCCTAACGAATGGGCGCGCGGCCGCGGTGTGGCGATCGGCGATCGCTTCGAAACCGCGCCCGCGGCCGTGTCGTAGCCACAGGCGTGGATACCGAGCTCACTGCCGCTGTTGTTCCGATTCTGCACGCCGTTACGAACGACGAGATTGTCGGTCGAGCGACGTTTCTTGACCGCGCGCGAACGGTGATGCGTGCCTTGGGTGAACGTGGAGCGTTGCAGCTTCGCGCTCCGCGCATGGCGCACCGCGAGTCGAGCAAATTCGTCGAGCTCGCGCTGACGCTTGCCGAAGAACAGGCACGAACAGGCGCGTGGCTGGTCGTCAACGATCGCGTCGATGTCGCACTCATCGTCTGCGCGCGGGGCGTTCAGCTCACCGCCCGCTCGCTCGGCGTCGCTGACGCGGTACGCGTGTTGGTCGAGCGAGCCGCGGAATGTGGTGGGGATCCACATGCAGCCGTTGGTGCCAGCCTGCATTCGCTGGAGGAAGGAATCGCCGCGCGCCTTGCTGGCGCGACCTGGGGAGTCGTGAGCGACGTGCTGGAGCCCCATACGTTGCCGGCCGACGCGGCCAACTCGGGTCGATCGAACGGACCGGCGCTCCTCGATCGCCTCGTAAGGTTTTCCGGTATTCCGATCATCGCGATCGGCGGGATCGTTCCTCAACACGTCGGACCCTTGCGTCGAGTTGGCGTGCGCGGCGTCGCTGCGATACGTGGAATCTGGGATGCCGATGATTCCGAGCGTGCCGTCACCGACTATCTTTCCGCCTATGACACGGCGGTGGGACGATAGCCGCTCGGCGCTAGGCGGAGCGAACGACGGCGGCGGCGGTGCCCCATCAGGCGGCGCGCCGGCGAGAGTCGCAACGCCGGGCGGAGTCACCGATGCACGCGCGGCCGCTGCTGCGATCTGTGCCGATCTTCGCACCGGTGAGTTGCTCGATGGTTCATTCGACCGACGTGTCGGAGACGAGTACCACCTCGACGCTCGCGATCGACGATGGACGCGCGAGCTCGTTTACGGCATGCTGCGCCGGCGCTCACGCCTCGACGCCTTCCTGAATGAGCGCGTGCGAAATGGCATTGCACGACTCGATGCCGACCTGCTCGATCTATTGCGCCTCGGCACCTTTCAGCTCTTGTACATGGGAAGCGTCCCCGCGTATGCGGCCATCGCGCAGACGGTGGAGCTCGCGAAGCGTCGGCATGGCATGGGCGCGAGCAAGCTCGCGAATGCCGTGTTGCGCCGCCTCGATCGCGAACGAGATACGTTGCGCCTGCCCACCCCGTCGGATCCGCTCGATGCGCTCGCTCTCGAGTACTCGCACCCGCGCTGGTTGATCGCGCGGTGGATTGCCCGCTGGGGGGAGGACGAAACACGTCGGCTCCTCGAGGCGAACAATGGCGAGGCTCCCCTCGTCGCTCGTCCATATCACGCGGTGCGCGAACAGCTCGAGGCGATGCTCGAGGCAGCTGGCGTCCGCGTTGACGAAGCTCCCCTCGCGCGCGACAGCATCGTACTGAGCAGTCAGGTTTCGTCACTCACGGACCTCGGTGCGTTTCGGCAGGGGCTCTTTCACTTGCAGGACCCCGGCTCGACGCTGGTCACACAGTACGCGTGCGTGCCTACTGGAGCGGTTGTCGCCGACCTGTGCGCGGCGCCGGGTGGAAAATCGATCGAGTTATCGCGGAATGCGTCTCGAGTTTACGCCAGCGACGTTTCGTTTGGCCGTTTGCGCCGTCTCATCGGCAACATGAGCCGGCTCGAGATCTCGCATATTTTCCCGTATGTCGCCGACGCGCGAATGCCCGCCATCAAACCCGTCGACTTCGTGCTGATAGACGTCCCTTGTACTGGCACTGGCACGTTGCGCCGTCATCCTGATGCGCGATGGCGACTGAAGCCATCTGATCTCGCCGTGCTCGGTGCGCTGCAACGCTCGATCTTCCGAGCGGCGGCGCAGGTGGTCCGACCGGGCGGCCTGCTCGTGTATAGCACTTGCTCATTGGAGCCCGAAGAGAACGACGCACAGCTCGAGTCCTTTCTGGCGGAGAATCCCGGATGGCGCCTGGAACCGCCGCCGGACGGCACTGTGCCGGGCACGGTGCTGGATGCTGGCCGGTTGCGCGTGCTTCCGCAGCGCCATGGCACCGATGGCGCGTTCGCTGCCCGACTGCGCAGGACGGGAGGGGAGCAGTGAATTGGCGCGGCGTCATCCGCCGCTTCATACCATATCTCATCGCGATCGTTGGCGGATTCCTGCTCGCCTACCTGGTTGCCGCGTTCGTTTTCTTTCCGTCGGGCGTCATCAGTCAGGATCTCAAGGTGCCTAACGTGATCGGGCTCGATCTGACGACGGCGCAACAGCGGATCACGCAGGCTGGATTCAGCTCGGAGCAGGGCGAAACGCGATTTCACGCCACGGCGCCGAAAGGAACGGTGCTCGATCAGAACCCGCCTGCCGGAAGCAAGGAGGCGGCGGGCGCCAAGGTCACGTTAGCCATCAGCGGTGGGCAGCGAATGGCGGTCGTGCCGAATATCGTCGGCATGGCGCGTCCAGACGCAGAGCGCGTGCTCGATCAGGCGGGATTCGACGTCGGTGACGTCACCGAACAACCAGGCCAGACGGCACGGGGAGAGGTAGTGGATACGCGGCCTCGTCCCGGCACCGAGACGCCGATTCCCGGGCCCATCGCCCTCGTCCTGAGCGGCGGCCCAACAACGATTCAGGTTCCCGACGTCGTCGGCCGTAGCTTCGCGCAGGCGAGACAACTTCTCCAGCAGCTCGGTCTCGCGGTCGGTGACGTGACGACGCCTAACGGTGAAAAGCCCGACGGCGGCGCGATGGTCATGTCACAGTCACCCGCCGCTGGGGCTCAAGTGCCAGCTGGATCCAAGA
Organism: Gemmatimonadaceae bacterium; assembly: GCA_035280125.1. GTDB lineage: Bacteria > Gemmatimonadota > Gemmatimonadetes > Gemmatimonadales > Gemmatimonadaceae > AG2. Next base: position 3,635 of record DATEGN010000538.1, read on the forward strand.
TCACAATGCACGTCGGATCGTAACGGGAGCGGGAGAGAGATCTTCGTGGCCATGCACCAGCACGCCCCCCGCATCGCGCCGAGCATTCTCTCGGCGGACTTCCGGCGTCTCGCCGACGAGATCGCAATGTGCGAGGCGGGAGGAGCGGACCAGATTCACATTGATGTCATGGACGGACAGTTCGTCCCGAACATCACTTTCGGCGCGAAAGTCATCGAGACCGCCCGGCGGGTGACGGACCTGCCTCTCGACTGTCACCTGATGATCGTACAGCCGGAACGGTACTTCGAAGACTTCGCCGCCGCCGGGGCGTCAGGGATTACGATTCACGCGGAGGTCTCACCCCACCTGCAGCGCCAGCTCGTCCGTATTCGTGAGGTCGGTTGCCGAGCGGGCGTCGCCTTGAACCCTTCGACCTCCTTAACGGGTATCGTTGAGGTGTTGGCGGATTTGGATCTGCTCTTGATCATGACGGTGAACCCCGGATTTGGCGGGCAAGAGTTCATACCGCACTCGGTGGACAAAATCCGACGCGCGCGGCAGATCTTGGCTGAGGCCGGGAGTCGAGCGGCGCTCGAGGTTGACGGGGGCATCGCGCGCGACACCATTGGAAGCTGTTGGCGGGCCGGCGCCGACACTTTCGTGGCGGGAAACGCGATATTCTCGGCGAAGGACCCTCTAAGTGAGATTAGCGTGCTACGAGACCAATGCGCGGTCAGTGTGTGATGCGCTGAGCACGGCGCGGAAAGTGTGGAGCGTTGAACGATGACTGTCAGACAGCAATGGATGATCGTTGGAGCCGTCGTGGCTCTCCTGGGGAGCGGGCTCTTCGCCGGGGTGAAGCTCTTTGCCGACGATCTCTTTCCTGTTGCGGTGGGGTCGGCCGCGCCGGATTTCAAGGCTAAGGATCTCGCATCGGGCGCGACACGCACGTTATCCGATTATCGCGGAAAGGTGGTGTTGCTCAACGTGTGGGCAACGTGGTGCGAGCCGTGCAAGGTCGAGATGCCAAGTATGGAGGAACTGTATCGCGCGTATGGTCCGCGCGGGGTGCACATCGTCGCCGTGAGCATCGACGACGCCGTACCGGACGACTCGATCCGTGCGTACGCGAAGAATCTTGGCCTGACGTTCGAGATTCTCCACGATCCCACGCACGAGATCGAGCGCGCGTATCAGACGACCGGCTACCCGGAGAGCTTTGTCATCGATCGCGGTGGCACAATCCGCAAAAAGTGGATCTCCGCCGCCGATTGGAATGCACCGTCGAGTCGCGCGCTGTTCGACGAGTTGTTAGGCGCCAGGGCGACGGACTGACGCGCCAATGCAAGGCCCGCCGACTTCGCCGACGGAGAACGGTGCCAGCCAGCGGCTGATCATTACCTGGCGGCGGCGGCTTCTCGAAGCGTTCACCCAGCGTCTCGCCCTGAAAGGCACAGCACTGCTCATCGCGATCGTGCTCTGGTTCATTGTCAGCGCGAAGGAACCGAATCAGGACATTGTCAACGTGCAGTTCGCACCCCAGCTCGACAGCTCGCTCGTGCTCAAGGATCCGCCGCCAACGCTTCACGCGCTCGTTGTCGGCACGCCTCAGGAAATCCTCAAGCTCTTGGCGCAACCGCTCGTTATCAGGCGACAGATCGCCGCGAACTCACCGGACACCGTGGTTGTCGATTTAGCGACGTCGGACGTCGTGCTGCCGCCGGGTGTCGACGCGATTGTTCGTGGCGTCGAGCCGCGCAGCGTGACGTTGCGCTTCGAGTCGACGAGCTCGCGCCTCGTTCCAGTGCACTCGAGCGTGCAGGTCGTGAGCGACACGTTGCACCCAACAGGTCCGATCGCGGTGCGTCTAGACCCTGAGCAAGTCGAAGTCAGGGGACCCCGTCAACGCGTGCTCAGCCTCGAGTACGTAACGACCGTCCGTGTCGCTATTCCCGCGGGCGATTCCCTTCCCCATCTCGTGGACATCGACACAACCCGTCTCGGTCTACGCGTGAAGCCGTCGCAGGTGAAGGTGCACCTCGTGCCTTCGCCGCCGGCGACGGCGAGCGCCGTAACCGCGATCAAGCACTGATCTCAATGCGGGTTCTGGGCATCGAGACGTCGTGCGACGAGACCTCGGCGGCGGTACTGAGCGGCGCCGGCGACGGCGCGGTGATCAAGTCGCTCGTCATTCTCTCGCAGGACGTGCATCGCATATTTGGCGGCGTCGTTCCGGAGATCGCATCGCGGGCGCACGTGACGGCGCTCGTTCCGGTCGTGGAGCGTGCCCTCGCCGACGCGGGTGCGACTCGCCAGGAACTGGACGCGGTGGCGGTCACGAATGGCCCCGGCCTCGTCGGCGCACTGCTCGTTGGAGTGAGCTTCGCGAAAGCCTTGGCGTACGCGCTCGATGTTCCAGTCATTGGCGTTCACCACATGGAAGGTCATCTTTTTGCGACGTCCCTCGAACAGTACGACGCTGTGCCGCCATTCACTGCGCTGCTCGTCTCGGGCGGACACACCCTGCTGCTCGACGTTGTTGCATGGGGGCACTACCGGCTGCTTGGGCGTACGCGTGACGATGCCGCTGGCGAAGCATTCGACAAAGTCGCAAAGCTCCTTGGACTTCCGTATCCAGGCGGTCCCGCAGTGGAGCGCGAGGCTTCCGTTGGCGCCGATGCGGGCGACATCAGGCGGTATCGCTTCGCGCGGCCGATGCTACGGCGAGATCAACGGCCCGGCGACGCCGATTACTACGACGTGTCATTTAGTGGATTGAAAACCGCCGTGCTCAACGCCGTTCGTGAGACGACGACGACGGCAGCGCTCACTCAGCCTTCGCGCGCCGCCATCGCGAGCGCATTTCAGGACGCGCTGATCGAAACGCTCGTCGAAAAGACCGCTCGCGCGCTCCGACAATTCAAGCGATCGCGTGTCGTTCTCGGCGGTGGCGTGGCGGGCAACCGTACGTTGGTCGCCGCGATGCGCAAGCGCTGCGCGGAGCTCGGCGCGCGCGTATTCGCCCCCAGTTCACGACTAGCAACCGACAACGCCGCGATGATCGCACGCGCGGGTCTGTTTCACCTCGAACGTGGTGAGCGCTCGGCGCTCGATCTCAACGCTTTCGCCTCGGTGGACCTGCCGGGGCTCGCGGATTAGCCATTGTTATTGCAGTTGCGGTCCCCGATGTCCCGCCCCGCTCCTCCCTCCTGCTCTTTCCGTCTATTAAACTGCCTGCACGCATATGATGCTCGCTGACCCAATCGTCCATCATCCGCTCTCGTATTCGGTGGGTCCACTGACCTTCACCGGATTCGGCGTCGCCGTGCTCATGGCGTTCGTCGTGGCGCAGATCATCGGACAACGAGAGCTCACTCGCCGCGGTTACGATCCGGAGCCGGTGAGCGACATGATCTTCGCCGCAGTGATTGGTGGTCTGCTCGGCGCAAAGCTCTATTACGTGGTGGTCCTCGGGAATTGGGACGCCATTTTCACGCGCTCGGGCTTCGTCTTTTGGGGTGGCTTGATCGGCGGAACACTCGCCGTGATGCTCGTCATCTGGAAAAAGAAGATTCCAATGTTGCGAATCTTCGACGTTGGCGCGCCCGCGGTGGCGGCAGCATACGCTGTCGGTCGCACGGGTTGCTGGGCCGTCGGCGACGATTACGGCAAGCCGTGGCCAGGCGGCTTTCTTTCGGTCGAATTTCCAAATGGCGCGCCGCCGTCCACCGTAGGCTACATGAATCACGACTTCGGTGTGCAGTTCCCACCAGGCATGAGCCCGAACACCGTCGTCGCCGTATATCCAACACAGCTCATCGAGGTTGCGCTCGGCCTGATCATGTTCGGCATCTTGTGGCGGCTACGGGATCACAAGCACGCCGAGGGGTGGTTGTTCGGTGTCTACATGGTGCTCGCTGGCACCGAACGATTTCTCGTGGAGTTCTTGCGCGCGAAGGACGACCGATTCCTCTACGGTGGGCTCACGACGGCGCAGCTGATCGCGATCGTCTTCGTTCTCGGAGGACTCGCGTGGATGTGGTGGCGGCGTGAAGTCACGGAGACGAAACCCGGCATTTATGCGCCGGGCATGGCTCCAGTGTCATCCGGAGCCTAGGATTTCGTCTCCTCCGAGACAGCATCCTCTAACGCCACAAGCCGCGCCCTGAGACGCTCGTTGTCGTGCCGCAGCGCCGCAAGCTCGGCAGCGACGTCGATCGCCACCTTCGCGTCGGGCAATACCGTCGGTAGAGCAACGGACCGCTTTGGCCAGAACGTTTTCGCGAGCGCGAAGACGAACAGAGCCAACAGCAGCACCTGCGCGAGCACCGTTTCCCACGTCGGATACAATCCTAACGCTTCGATATGAGGGAAACCCGGGATCAGCGTGATCGGCATCGCGTTTCCTTCCTGCAGTTCGCGCACGCCCTTCCCCATGAATACGAACGCCATGTAGTAGAGCAGGACGCTCGTCACGCCGAAGAATTTGCGTAGCGGAATGCGAACTCCGTAGCGATAGAACAGCGTGAAGATCACTGCGAGCGCAGCGAAGCCGATGATGATGCCGAGTGATATCGGGAGCGCCACGCGAGGCCCTTCATCGAAGAGCGCCTGATAGAACAGTGCCGTCTCGGCTCCCTCGCGATAGACCGCAAGGAACGCCACGAACGCGAGTGCCTTTCCTCCACCCTGCGCGAGCGCAGTGTTCACCTTTTCGCGAATGAACTGTTGCCACTTCGCTGCTTCGACGCGTGAGATGAGCCAGTAGCTCACCGAGAAGAGCACGGCGACAGCGACAAGTAACGTGAGCCCCTCGATGATCTCGCGGCTCGCCGGCATCGCGCCGAGGACGGTCTTCAGCACAACGGCGGTGACGGCGCTCGCGACGAGACCAAGCGCCACACCGGTCCAGATCTCACGCAGCCGTTCGCGATGCCCGGTCTTGAGCAGAAATGCCACGACTGCTCCGATGACGAGAATCGCCTCGAAGCCCTCACGCAGAATGATGAGAAAAGACTGAACGAACGCTTCGTAGGCGCTCCCCGTGCGCTGCGTGAGGTCGATGACTTTGGGCATTGTCGCCTCGATGGCATCGCGCGCGCGTTCCGCGCCGCGAATGTCATTCGAGCGTACCGCCGCCTTGAAATCAGCGAACAGCTTCTCCATCGACGAGACGACACCGGGATCGCGGGCCCGCGCCGGTGTCTCGATCGGCTCGAACGCGAGATAGGCGTCGAAGGCGCGATCGGATGCGTCACCGAGTCGGCCGCCGCGCGCGGCGGTGAGTGACTGCTCCAGGAGTGAGAGCGCGTTCGCCGCCGCCGCATCGCTGCTGCTATCGCGGCCCGATGCGCCCACGACAGCTCCGGAGCGATCATGGAGCGGCAACGTCCGTAGATATGCAACGACGCTCTGGACCTGTGCCGTCGACAGATCGCGCCCTGGAGGCATCGGCGTTCCAGGCATTCCATCGCGCACCACGCTGGCGAGCTGCGCGTCCGAGCGCTCCGCCTGCCAGGCGAACGAGCCGATCTCCGGAGGAACGCGACTCAACGATCGTGTCAGCGGCGCATCGCCATTTCCGAGCGCCCCATGACAATTGGTGCACCGTTGCGCGTAGAGACCTTCGCCATCGGCAACCTGCGCGGCGTTGGAGCGCAGAGATGTCAGGTACGAGACGACGTTCCACCGCTGATTCGGGGAGAGCTGGCTCGCGAACCCAACCATCGGAGTACCGGCAACGCCCACGGACATGATGCGATACAGAATCGCTGGACTCCGGTCGTGCATGTCCTGCGCGCTGCCGATCGCTGGAGGCTTTGGATTCAGGACCGCTGCCGCTGGGCCGTCGCCCATGCCGTGCATCCCGTGACACGAGGCACAGCTCTTCTCGAAGATCGCTCGCCCATTGGCGAGGTCGATTGGCCCATTCGGCAGCTCGAGAGCAGCCTCGCTACCCAACGCCGCCACAAACCGGCGATTTAGCGATGCCAACTCGCCTGATGGCCGCTTGGAGCTCACCGCGGCTACGATCGAGTCGAGAAGAACTCGCGCGGAATCCCCCCGCGGGCCAGGTAGACGATCGGCGACACGACGAGCGTCCGTCAGGAAGTCCACGGCTTCCTGATACTCCTGCGCCGAGATCATTCGACCGCGCTCGTCGATGCCT
>DATEGN010000539.1:0-10218 GCA_035280125.1 Gemmatimonadaceae bacterium
CAATTGCTCCCGGTCAATCGCTCTGTCGACGCGCCCATGCGACGCGTGCTCGTCGTCGACGACGAAGAGAGCATCCGCCGAGCGATCGGCAAGTTTCTCAAGACTCGCGGCTTCGACGTCGTAACCGTGGAGTCCGGAGACCAAGCCCTCCTTCAGCTGGGCCAACAGGGCTTCGTTCTCATGCTCTGCGATATACGTATGCCCGGGCTATCCGGCGTCGACGTCGTGCCGCGCGCGCTGCAGCTCGATAGCGAGCTCGCGATCATGATGCTCACTGCTGTGAACGACGCTCCCACAGCGACCGAATCGCTGTCCCAGGGCGCCATGGACTATCTCATGAAGCCCGTGGAGCTCGCAGACCTCGAAGTCGCTATCGAGCGGGCACTGCACAAGCGCGCGCTGCTCATCGAGCAACGGCGCGTCGAGCGAATGATCCGGGAGGAGGTTGCACAGCGTACCGAGGAGCTCGAGCGTGAGAAGGACGCACTGCGCAATCTCACGGTCAGCGTCGCTGAAACGCTGATCAATGCGATGGAGGTGAAGGACGTCTATCTCCGCGGGCACTCCCAGCGCGTCGCCGAGCTCGCGGCCTCGATTGCGGAAGAACTAGGCATGAAGCCAGACGCCGTCGAGCAGGTGCGGATCGGCGGCCGTCTCCACGATGTTGGAAAGATCGGTACTCGTGAGGCGGTGCTCAACAAGCCTGGCCCACTGACGCCCGAGGAATTCGACCACGTCAAGGAGCACGTTCGAATCGGGATGGAAATCCTCGCACCGCTCAAGCATTTGGGCGAAGCACTGACATTCGTTCAGGACCATCACGAGCACTGGGACGGCTCCGGATATCCGCGTGCGTTGGCGGGCGCCCAGATCTCTGTCGGGGGCCGCATTCTCGCGGCGGCCGACGCATTCGACGCGCTCACTTCGAAGCGTGCTTATCGGGAGCCAATGGAGCCACAGGAGACGATCGAGTTTCTGCAGTCGCACGTCGGCCGACTCCTCGACCCCGAGGTGTACGCGGCGCTCCTGCGCGTGGTGTCCCGGCGCAAGACGCTCACGTACATCGACCCCTAACAAGTCGCTGGCGCTTAACGCTTAACGAGCCGCGTGAGGCTGAAACGTCCGAACGTTTCGGCCTTTTTCGCTCCGCCCCTATCCCGTAAGGCGGCGCCGATTTACGCTACTAACGACAACGTTCGTTAGCGCGGTAGCGTATATCTGGCAATGAGTGTCAAGCTGGTTAGGCGGTTAGGCATTGCGGTCTGGAGCGGGGCTCTCGCGATCGGCGTGAGTCCCGTCACTGTCATTGGCCAGGCTGGCCCCGGGTCCGCGGTTGGCGACACGCTCAGGCTTTCCGTTCAGGAGGCGGTTGCCACAGCGCTTCTCGTCTCTGACGAGGTGAAGTTGAGTGCGGCCACCGTCGACGCCGCCGAGGCGCAGGTGGCGCTCGCGCGGTCGAACGGTCTGCCGCAGCTCCGGATCAACACGACGTACTCGCATGTGTACGAGAATGCGCGGAGCACTGCCGTGAATTCCGTGTTCAACCAACCGAACACGTACGCGGTCACGGCCTCTCTGAGCCAAGCGTTGTTTCAGGGTGGCCGCATCATGGCGGCTACGCGTTCCGCCGGCGATCTCCGTGCGGCGAGCCGTCTCGACGACCAAGAAACTCGCGCGCGGCTCAACGTCGAAGTTCAGCGCGCGTATCTCGACGCGTTGTTTGCTGCCCGACTTGCCGAAATCCAGCGTGGCGGTGTGGAGCTGGCCACAGCGCGACTGCAGCAATTGCAGCAACTCCAAGCCGCGGGACGCGCGGCGCGCTACGACGTACTGCGAGCGCGCGTGGAGCGGGCGAACCTCGAGCCCTTGGCGATGCAAGCGGAGAACGATCGCGAGCTGGCGATACTGGACCTCAAGCGCTTGCTCAACATTCCAGTCAATCGACCGATTTTACTGACGACGAAGCTGGATGCCGAAGCCGTTGCGTCGATAATGCCGATGATGGCTTCCCTTGTCGATTCGGCCTTGGTCCCGAACCGCGCTGCTCTGCAATCGGCTGAGCTCAACACGCAATCTCGTCGCGAAGGAATTGCCGTGGCGCGCGCCGACTTTCTGCCAACCCTGAGTATTGGCTTCAACACCGGCTATCAGGCCTTTCCGCCGCTTGGCTTTGGCTTTCCCGATCGATTCGGCACAACTGCCGCCAAGTTCTGCGACTCCAAGACGACGGCAGCGGCGTGTCAGAACGGAGGCTGGTTCTCCGATCGATCCATCACGGCTACGCTGAGCTTTCCCGTCTTTGACGGGCTGCGTGCACGATCGAATCTCAACGTCGCTCAGGCGCAGCTTCGGATGGCGGAACTGCAGCTTCAGGTGCAGCGCGAGACCGTCGCGCTCGAGGTGGCACGCGCCCGCGCCGAGCTGCTTCGCGCACGATCCGTATTCGACGCACGGCAGCAGAACTCCTCCGAGGCCGAAGAAGCGTTCCAACTCGCGTCGTTGCGGTTCTCGCGCGGTCTGAGCACGCAGCTCGAAGTCACCGATGCGCAGCTCGCGCTCGCGACCGCTCAGTCGGGCGAGGCTCGGGCCACCTATGACCTCTATCTCGCGACGGCCGAGCTGGCACGCGCGCTCGGCCGGCCCATTCCATTTCCGCCGGCGAGCGCCGATGCCCCCGTTCGCCGCTCCGAGCGCGGGCCCTCGTGAATACACAAACGCTAATCAATTTCCTCGGTGCGGCTTGTCTCGCCGGACTCTCGGCTTGTGGAACGGGCTCAGGCTCCGCGTCCGCTGCCACGAGCGACGCGGGAAAGGGAAACCGGGCTGATTCCGCTGCCACTCGCGGCGGCAGACAGGTGCCCACCATCACGCTTGCACCGGGCGACATCGCGACAGTGGCGAGCGAATCGCTCGAGGAAGGCACGCCGATCACGGGTGACCTCAAGCCGATTGAGACGGTCGATGTTCGCGCTCGCCTCGAGGGCGACCTGCTCGGCGTGTACGTGCGCGAGGGACAGCACGTCTCGGCGGGCCAGCTGCTTGCGCAGTTCGAGGCCAGCGAGCAACAGAGTGTGCAGGAGAGCGCCGTCGCGGATCGCGCGTCCGCACGCACCGACCTGACCACGGCACAGTGGAACCTCGAACAGAGCGCCGAGTTGTACAAGGCGGGCGCCATCCCGGAACGAGATTTCAAAGTTGCTCAGCAAGCAGTCGACGCCGCGCGCGCGCGACTTGCCGCGACCGAGGCCAAGCTGCGGACGAGCACGCTCGCCTCACGAGACACCCGCGTGGTCGCGCCGACGAACGGCGTCATTGGAACACGCGGCGTGGAGCAAGGTGAGCGCGTGGCGCGCGGCACGTCCATGTTCACGATCGTTCGCAATGAAGTGCTCGAGCTCGCGGCCGCGGTGCCCGCGCGCCAAGCCAACAGTGTGCGTGTCGGTCAGCCCGTGCACTTCACGGCGGACGGCCGGACTTTCGATGGCCGTGTCGCGCGCGTGAGCCCAACGATCGATCCGACGAGCCGCTCGATTACCGTGTACGTGGACATTCCCAATACCGACGGCCAGCTCAAGGGCGGAACCTTCGCCACCGGCCGGGTGGTGAGCCGCACGCTGCCGGGTGTGCTGACCGTTCCTACCGCGGCGATCAGACAATCGCAGGATGGCGGTCACCCGTTCGCTTACAAACTCGACGAGCGCATCGTGAACGTTGCCCCACTCGAGGTTGGGGTGGTTGACGAACGGCTCGGCAAGGCAGAAGTAATTTCCGGGTTGTCGTTAGGTGATCGCGTCATCGTCGGCAATGTCGGCACGCTTGGCCGCGGCATGCAGGCCATCGTCATCGGCGAGGAGCGCGGCCGCGGCGGACAAGATCCAGCGCCCCGTCCCCGGCGCGGCGGCGCCACGCGATAGCCGTTTCGTCGCGCGTCGGCCTCCAACCGAACGAGCCTTCTCATGTTCCTCTCCGACGTTTCCATCAAGCGACCAGTCTTCGCCACGATGATGATGGTGGCCTTGGTCGTGCTCGGCATCGTGAGCTACCGGCGTCTTGCGATCGACGAGTATCCAGACGTCACCTACCCGACGATCTCAGTGCAAACGAGCTATCCGGGCGCATCGCCGGAAGTAATGATGCGCCAGGTATCGAAGCCGCTCGAGGAAGCGCTCAACACGGTGCAGGGCATCAAAGAGATCAACTCGAGCTCGTACGAAGGTGGATCGCAGGTTCGACTTTCGTTCAATCTCGGTGTCGATGTCGGCGTCGCCCAGCAGGACGTTCAGGCCAAAGTCGCGCGCATTCGGCGCTCTTTGCCGCCTAACATCGAAGACCCGATCATTCAGCATTTCGACCCGAATGACTCGCCGATCATGTCGCTTGCGCTGCAAAGCAGCGAGCGGCCTCTGCGCGAGATCACGGACCTCGCCGACCAGGTTGTCACTCCGAGGTTGGAGGCGATTCCGGGAGTTGGTGGCGTCAACATCGTTGGCGGGAATCGGCGGCAGATCCAGGTGCAGCTCGACCCGGCGGCGATGCATGCCTACAACGTGAGTCCGGTGCAGGTGATGGACGCGCTGCAGCGGGAGAATCAGGAGGTTCCGGCAGGTCGCGTGCAAAGCTCGACGACCGAGCGTCTGGTGCGAATCACTGGACGAATTGTCGATCCCAAGGCGTTCGCCGACATCGCTGTCGCCGTACGCAATGGCGTGCCGATCAAGCTCGGTGATATCGGCACCGTCATCGATGGCTCGGAGGAACGCCGGACAGCTGCCGAGATCGATGGAAGTCCTGCCGTGACGGTCGATGTGCTGAAAATCGCCGAGTCGAACACCGTCGCTGTCGCGGATAGTGTGCGCGTCGCGGTCCGCGACCTCGAGCGCGTCCTTCCTCAGGACGTCAAAGTGACGGTTCGTCGGGATGATTCCGAGCGAATTCGCGAATCACTCGCTGACGTGCAGAACTCGATCGTTCTCGGTGCGCTGCTTACGATCGCAATCATCTATCTCTTCCTGAATTCCTGGCGATCGACCGTGATTACCGGCCTCACGCTGCCGGTTTCGATCATCTCGGCCTTCTTCGTCATGTGGTTGTTCGGCTTCACCGTCAACACCATGACGCTGCTGGCGCTTTCGCTCGCCATCGGACTGCTGATCGACGACGCCATCGTTGTTCGAGAGAACATCGTTCGGCACGTCGAGATGGGAAAAGATCACTATCGAGCCGCGAAGGAAGGCACCGACGAGATCGGGCTTGCCGTGGCGGCGACGACGTTAGCGGTCGTCGCAGTGTTCTTTCCTGTCGCCTTCATGGGCGGAATGATCGGCAAGATCTTCTTCCAGTTCGGCGTCACTGTGGCGTTCGCCGTGCTGGTTTCGCTGTTCGTGTCGTTCACGCTCGACCCTATGCTCTCGAGCGTCTGGGCAGATCCTGAGGCTGAGCACGCGGCCGGTGACCAGAGCACACGAGGAAAGCTCAATCCCATTCGCCGCGTCGCCTTCGCGTTTAATGATTGGTTCGAGAGCGTTGCCGACCGTTATCCAAAGTGGCTTTTCTGGGCACTCGGCCACCGGCTGGTCGTCAGTTCGATTGCGATCGCTTCGGTCGTCACGGCGTTCTTACTGGTCCCGAAGCTCGGCTTCACCTGGATGCCTGACGCGGATCAGGGAGAGCTGAACGTCAACTTCAGAACGGCCCCGGGCTCGACGCTCGGCTACACGCTCGCGAAGGGACGCGAGATGGTCGCGTTTCTGAAAAAGCAGCCCGAGGTCGACTACACCTATCTGTCGATCGGTGGCGGCTTCCGGGGAACGCCGAACAATGGAAGCATCTTCGTGAAGCTCCTGCCGCGCTCACAGCGAAAGCGGTCGGTTTTCGAGCTGCAGAGCGATTTGCGTGGACAGCTTCGGCGGATTCCGGGCACCCAGCCTTCGGTGCGGGCGAGCCAGTCCTCGATCTTCGGCGGCCGCGGCTCACCGATTCAGATCAACGTGCAGGGTCCCGAAGTCTCCCGTCTCAAGCTCGCTGCGTCGCGCGTGCTGGATGTGGTGAAGGAGGTGCCCGGCGTCGCCGAACCTAACTCCAGTGATGAAGGTGACATTCCAGAGCTCAACGTGCGCGTCGATCGCCAGGAAGCGTGGCGTGCGGGTCTTGGAATCACGACCATCGGCAACACTCTCGCGCCACTCTTCTCCGGTCAGCGCGCGACGCGTTGGGAGGATCCGCAAGGCTTCGAGCACGATGTGATCGTCGTCTATCCGGACTCGATGCGGACCTCGGCCGCTGATGTCGCACAGATCGTTGTGCCGAGCAGCTCGACCGATCCCCGCACCGGACGATCGCCGATGATTCCGCTGTCCCAGGTCGCGGAAGTGCAGGCTGGGGTTGGTCCGCAACAGATCAATCGCCGCAATCTCGAGCAGCAGGTCTCGATCAGCGCGAACGTCTTGCCAGGCTACGCGACGGGTGACGTCGCGAACGACGTACGTCGGGAGATCGACAAGCTGGGCCTGCCGCCGGGCTATCACTTCGTCTTCGGCGGCGACGTCCAGAATCTCGAGGAGACGAAAGGCTACGTCCTCGAAGCGATGCTTCTCGCCGTGGTTTTCATCTATCTAATCCTTGCCTCGCTCTTCGGATCGTTCTTGCAGCCGCTCGCGATCATGCTCGCGCTGCCGCTGAGTTTCATCGGCGTTACGATCGCGTTACTGATCACTCGTGACAACATCAACGTCATGACCATGATAGGCATCATCATGCTGATGGGCCTCGTGACGAAGAACGGGATTCTGCTCGTGGACTTCGCGAACCAGCAGCGTGAGAGCGGCGCTGGTCGGGCTGAGGCGCTGCTGACGGCCGGCCGCATCCGGCTCCGTCCAATCATCATGACAACAGTTGCGATGATTTTCGGCATGATTCCACTCGCGCTCGCGCTCGGCGCGGGCGCCGAACAGCGCGCGCCGATGGCGCGTGCCGTCATCGGTGGACTGATCACATCGACACTGCTGACGCTCTTCGTTGTCCCGGTCGTTTATACGATGCTCGACGACGTCACCGCGCTCGTGACGCGGAGGAAGTCCGTGAGTCGGCCGCGTCATGACGGCGTTCAGACAACGCCGGTGCCCGAGCCCGCCGCCGGGGATTGAAGCTCGCTCGACGAGCGTTATTGCGCGATGGGCGCTCGTGCGTCATCGCGATGACCTCGCGTGCACGATCACTTGACGGAAACGCCATGACATTGTACTAGGGTGTTGCGTCAATGCACCTGCACGCGTTTTAATGCGTGCGATCACCGAACGCATCGCGATGCTGCACGCGCGCGGGATCGGCACACGACGTTCGCCGAGGGCGCGACGTTGGGTCGCTTGCACTGTTACTAACTACGTTTGACATCACACTTGCCTCAGGAGGCGCGCATGCCGCGGGGTGACGAGTTGCACGAGGAGTTTCGGTTCTCGGATCGCGACGACGACGCGGATGATCTTGGTTATGGTGGCGGCGGCGGTTCCGGCGGCGGCGGCGGAAGCAATTACGACGACGACGAGGACGAAGAGGGCGGCTGGTCGGGGACGCGCGGCAGCGATGATCTCTGGGACAGCACCGACGAAGATGAGGACGAGGACGAGGAGGGCACCTTCACCGAAGAAGAGGAGGAGGAGACCGAAACCTTTCCCGCCGGTGGTCGCCGACCCTCGACGAGTGGTTCCGCTGGCACCGCAAGCAGTACGTTCAGCCCGTCTGGCAGCGCCGCGACCAGCGGCGGTATGACCGGTGGCACTTCTGGCGCAACCAAGACTGCGTCGAAGACCGCTGGTGCCAAGAAGACTGGTGGTGCAAAAAAGGCCGGCGGCGCAAAGAAGCGTAGCGGCACGAAGAAAGCCGGCGCGAAGAAGAGCGGTGCTAAAAAGGCCGCGAAGAAAGGCGGCGCAAAGAAGAGTGCACGCAAGGCCGCAAAGAAAGCTGGCGCAAAAAAGCGAGGCGGCGCGAAAAAGCGCGGCGGCGCCAAGAAGGGTGCTCGGAAGCGCGGACGTCGGTAGGCTCTCGATCGATCTAGCCGAAACGGCGGAGGGCAATCCAGCGCTCCGCCGTTTCGCTTTATTATCGGCGCTCGTAATATCCACTCATGAGCGCGCCTTCGATTCGATCGGAAGCCGGCGGAAGCCAAACGAGTACTGACCGACAGGTGCTCGATGCCGCGATTGCGCTCGCCCCCACGGTCTCTCTCGAGCGAGTACTAAACGAATCCGCGCAACAGATTCGACGGGTTGCGTTGTGCGACGCGGTCGCGATTTCGATCTTCGATGTCGATCTCGGCAAATTCGAACTTGCTCACAGCGTTGGGTTCGACGAAGAGCGCGATGCGTTGACAACGTCACTGACCCCCACGTGGCGTCGCGCGCTGAACGACGACACACCGGTCGAGCGTGATCTCGCTCACGCGCAAGAGATCACGGTGCCGATGACGAGCGGAGATGTGCGCGGCGCCGTCACCGTCATGGTGAGCCGAACGGACTCGAGTCGCGTTCAGGAGCTGGAGCGAATCGTCGCGAGTGTGGCGTCGCAAGTCGCATCGGCGATCGAGCGCGCCGACGTGGTGAGTCGCCTCACGAACAAGCGCCGGCTCGAGGCCATCGGTGAAGTGTCCGCCGGCATCGCGCGCGAGCTTCGCAATCCACTATTTGGAATTTCTTCCGCCGCGCAGCTACTCCGCTTTCGCGTTCGGGACGACCCGGTCATCGAGAAGAACGTGGGTCGTATTCTTCGTGAAGTGGAGCGACTCAACGGCGTCGTCAGCTCGCTCCTCGAGTACGGCAGTCCGGCGCCCTTGCGCATCGTGTCGGCCGATCCAGATGCTGTTTGGCACGGCGTGTTGATGGCGAAGCGCGGCCTGCTCGAGACCAAGGCGCTCGTTGTCCGGCATCGCGCTGTCGAACCGCGCTCGACGTGCCATATCGACCCCGAGCAGATTGCCCACGTGTTCGCGAATGTCCTCTCGAACGCCGTCGATGCCGCGCCAGAGGGCAGCGATCTCACGCTGATCTCGACGGCGCTGCCAGGCGGGGCATGGCGCTGCCGCTTGCAGAACGACGGTCCGCCGATCCCGCCCGACATACTCACTCGAGTTTTCGAGCTGTTCTTCACCACGAAGCCCGGCAGCTCTGGTGTCGGGTTAGCGCTCTGTCAACGCATTCTCGACGAGCATGGCGGCTCGATCATGCTCGAGAGTACCGCCGATGCTGGAACGACGGTGACCATCACGCTGCCATACCGAAAGTTGGACGGAACAGGAACCGCCGACGCGCATGACTGAGTCGCCAATCGCCTTGCTTCGCGCTCACGCCCGTCACGCGCCCTGGAATGCGCGCGGCTTGGCCGCTCATGTCACTGCTCTCGTCGATGCTGCAGGAATGCGCCCGACGAACGCCTCGGCACGCGTCGCGCCGAGCGCGAGGTCCATCCGCTTCTATGTCGCGAATGGTCTGCTCGACCGACCCGAGGGCACCGGAACCGCCGCCACGTACAACTACCGTCATTTTCTTCAGCTGCTCGCAATCAAGATTCGTCAACGAGAAGGTACGACGCTGGAAGGAATCAAGAGCGAGCTTCGCGAGCTTACCGGGGATGCCCTCGAACGCCGTGTTGCGACATCGCTCGCGCCAGCCCTCGGTGTTCGCGCTGACGCCGTCGCACAGTCCGACGACGGCCAGCCCTGGAGCTGGCGGCGCGTGCCCGTCGCGGACGGAATCGAGATCCATGTCAGGGATGACTCTCCTGCGGCGCGTGACGAAGCGGTTGTTGCCATGCGCGAAGCCGTTCGCGCCGCGTTAGGGCGAGAAGAGATCCGCTAATAGAGTGAGGGGTCTGCTTTCCCGATCGAAGGAGGCCTCCTTCGATCAGAGCAGTCGCGACAGCGTCACAGCCCCAATCTCGAGCAGGCGCTCCCAGACCGAGCGCTTCTGGAATTCGGGAAGATGGATCTCGCTGGAATGGCGAAGATCATCGAAGAATATCGAATCCATCTCGCCGCCGAATTGTCGGTCGAGCACGATCAGATTGGATTCGTTGTTGAATGCCAGCGAACGGTTGTCGAAGTTCATCGAGCCAACGCTCGACCAGAGTCCGTCGACGACTAGCGTCTTCGAGTGAATCATCGTCGGCTGATACTCATAGATGCGTATGCCGGCCTTCAGTAGATCTTCGTACCAATAGCGGCCGGCATAC
>DATEGN010000540.1:0-5738 GCA_035280125.1 Gemmatimonadaceae bacterium
GGGGGGGGGGGGGGGGGGCGGGGGGGGATTACCCGAATTGTTATTATTGTTGTTGCTCGGGGCGGTGCTTGAACCGCCACACCCTGCTGTAGCGAGCAGTAGGAGCAGCGCGATTTGAGCGGCGTGCCGCATGGTGCCTCCAAGAAAGAACGATAGAGTTTTCGCCATCCAAATCAGGCGGTAGCTCGGATCGTTCCCAATCGAGGCGATTCTTTCGGCGAGCTTAGTGGACTGAGCTCCGCAGCATGGCGTCGATCTCCCGAGGCGGAACGGGACGACAGAACATGAAGCCCTGAGCAAAGGCACATCCCATCTCGCGCAGGAGCTTGGCCTGATAGTCGGTCTCGACGCCTTCGGCTATCGGCTCCAGTCCCAGATTTCGAATGAGGGTGATGATCGTGCCCACCAACTGCGCCTGTCGCACGTCCGTTCCCATCTGGCTCACAAAGCTCCGATCGACCTTGATCCCGTCGAGCGGCAACCGTCCGAGGTACGTGAGCGACGAATAGCCTGTTCCGAAGTCGTCCATGAATACCTGCACGCCCAGCCGTCGCAACTCGCCGAGCGTCCGCATCGCGACCTCGATGTCCTCGAGCATGATGCTCTCAGTTATCTCGAACTTGATCCTTCGCGGCTCGAACGAAAGCGACTCGAACAACTCCTCCACTCTGCGCGCGAGATTGCACTCGGCAAACTGCTTTGGCGAAACATTGATCCACACCGATTGCGGTGCGGCGTAGCCGAACTCTCGCTCCCAACGCTTCAGCTGCTCGCATGCACGAACGAGGACCCAGTTTCCAATTTCGTTAATCATTCCCGTTCGCTCGGCGACGGGGATGAATTCGAGAGGCGGTATGAGACCTCGCTCCGGGTGCTGCCAGCGAATGAGCGCCTCGACGGCAACGACGCCGCCGGTCGTCAAAGAGAAGACCGGTTGATAATGCAGTGTGAGCTGGTCTCTCTCGATCGCGCGGCGAAGGTCCATCTCGAGCCGCAGGCGCTCCATAGCCGCTGTGTGCATCGCGGGATCGAACACCTCGAATCGACCGCGCCCGTGCTCCTTGGCTCGATACATTGCCAGATCGGCGCTCCGCAAGAGATGCTGCGGAGGATCGTCAGCGCGACCGGATAGCGCGATGCCAATGCTCGCCGACGTAAAGACCTCCGACTCGCGAATCGTGATCGGACCGCGCAACGCCTGTTGAAGGCGCTCCGCAACGCGCGCGGCGTCGCTCGGATCGCGTACCTCCTCGAGCAGGAGCGCGAACTCGTCACCGCCCAGTCGGGCAATGGTGTCCACAGATCGGAGACACGCGCCGAGGCGTCGCGAGACTTCGACAAGCAACTCGTCGCCCGCGAGATGGCCGAAGGAGTCGTTGATGATCTTGAAGTGGTCCAGATCGACGAATAACACAGCGAAGGAATCATCGGCGTTGCGCCGTGCCCGTTCGCCGGCGTGCCGAAGGCGCTCCACGAAGCAAACGCGATTGGGAAGCCCGGTGAGCCCATCGTGCAGCGCATCGTGACGCAACTGCCGCTCGATTCGCTCCGCTTCAACTGTTCGGCGTTGCAGCTCGATTTCGGTGACAGCGGACGCGGCGATTTCGGTGAAGTGCTCCAGCTCCTCCCGCGTCCACTCGCGCGGCGACTGGTCCAGCGCGACAACGAGCGCAAGAGGCTCTCCCGACGTCCCTGGCAGCGCGACCCCCAGAAAGCTCGCGATTCCTAACGACTGAGTGCATTCGGTTTCGCTGGTGCTCGCGACGACCGTTGCGTCCGCGATTGCGGTTGGGCGAGCGGAGTCCAGGACCTGCGAGGCCAGACCGGAGCGAAAGAGCGCGCCAGGGTCGCGCGCCAACCACGGGTGCGCCTCACTGCCACCGCCAAAGCAACGACGATCCTGGCCGAGCAGCACGACCGCCGCCGTCGGCACGCGAAGACTGGTTGCGATGATCCGCGCGACTCGCTCGAGCGCCGCCGCCAGCGCGCCATCCAAACCATGGGCGCGCTCCGCGCCCTCGCGGAGCCGATCGGCACCGGAGGTCCGCGTCTTCGTCGACGGGTCGTACTGTTGAGCCGACATTTGTGTGATGACGGACACGAAGAGCCATCGTAACTGCATGTTTCTCTGTCGCGTCCTCTGCCGGCCAGTCTTGTCCATCTCACAAAGGCAAATCGACTTGCGTGCCGTTCACGGGGCTTTGCACGTCAGGAAGGGGATAGAAGAGGGGCTATAGGCTAGGGTAAAACGGGGCGAGACAGATCAGAGTGCGTCCCGTGCCTCCCAGTCCCAGAGCCCCAAGCCTGTGCGTCATCCGAGGGCGGCGATGATGGCCGCGCCCGGACTTTCGAATGCATCATGATTCCCTCTGACGAGCACATCGAATCCGCAGAAGCAGCTGGCCTTCGGTACGTAACCGATGCCGCGCCGGGTATCCGGCGCAAGCGTCACGGCCGCGGCTTTGCCTACGTCGGAATCGACGGAGCAGTGATCCGCGACCCATCGGAAATCGAGCGGATCCGCAAACTCGTCATACCACCACGATGGAACGACGTGTGGATCTGCCCGAATCCCTCGGGGCACCTGCAAGTCACGGCGCGCGATGCCAGGGGACGAAAGCAGTATCGATATCACCCGCGATATCGCGCCGTTCGCGATGAAACGAAGTTCGGGCGCATGGTCGCGTTCAGTGAGATCCTGCCGCAGATCCGCGAGCGCGTCGAGCGCGACATCACGCTCCCGGAGTTGGCGCGCGACAAGGTTCTTGCGACGGTCGTGTGGCTCCTCGAGCGCACGCTGATTCGCGTCGGCAACGACGAATATGCGCGCGACAACGGATCATTCGGCTTAACGACGCTCCGCCGACGACACGTCACGGTTTCTGGCGCGAAGCTGCAATTCGAGTTTCGCGGCAAAAGCGGCATCGCGCACTCGGTGGCGATCACCGATCGTCGCATCGCTCGGATCGTTCAGCGTTGTCAGGAGCTCCCCGGTCAGGAGCTCTTTCAATATCTCGACAACGACGGCCGCCGGCAGTCTGTCGATGCCGGCGACATCAACGAGTATCTGCGGCGCATCACGGGCCGACAGGTAACCGCGAAGGATTTCCGAACATGGGCCGGCACGACGCTCGCCGCGATCGCGCTGCGACGCCTTGGCCCGTTCACATCGGGGAAAAAGGCGAAGGCCAATATCATCAGTGCAATCGACGAGATTTCCAAGCGGTTAGGCAACACGCGCGCGGTATGCCGTAAATACTATGTCCATCCGGCGATCATCGAGGCGTACATGGAAGGCGTAACCATTCCACCGACCCCGGGCGGCGAGACACGTCAGCTTCGCACAACGAATGGCCCGGCGGCGCTGCGTCGCGACGAGATCGCTGTGATCGAATTGCTTCGTTTGCGAGGCAAAACGGAGCCACTCAAGCTTGCGAGCGAGCGCCCCGTGGACGAACGACCGACGTCCGGGGGAAGGGCAGCGTAACGGGACAGCGCGCTATCTACCGTTAGGCGATTCCGCCACGGCGAGACGAGTCGCGGGAACTCAGGGGCGGTCAGTAGACGGAGCTCAGCGTCAGTCGAGTGCTATAGTACAACCCAGTGGCCTCCCGGTCGTTTGGCCACCGACCACGGCTGATGGTTCGATTCTTTCCTTGGCTCCCGGCTTCACGCTCTAGCCCCTTTCGAATGCCCGACGAGCAAGGCGCGCGGTTGCTGCGTGCGCTCCGACACAGGAACTATCGACTCTTCTTTGGCGGCCAGAGCGTGTCGCTCGTCGGCACGTGGATCACTCGAATCGCCACCAGCTGGCTCGTGTACCGCCTCACCGGATCGGCGCTCTTACTGGGCATCGTCGGTTTCTGCGGACAGATCCCAACCCTGATTCTCTCGCCCTTCGCTGGGGTACTGATCGATCGCTACGACCGACATCGCATCCTCGTAATCACGCAGGTCTTTTCGATGCTGCAGTCGCTGGCGCTGGCTCTTCTTGCCCTTCCGGGAATCATCACAGTTCCAGAAATCCTCTTTCTTCAGCTCGTGCAGGGCGTGATCAACGCCTTCGACACACCGGCGCGACAATCCTTCCTCGTCGACATGATCGAGGATCGCAATGATCTGCCAAACGCCATTGCCCTGAACTCGACAATGGTCAATGGAAGTCGAATCATCGGACCATCGATTGGGGGCCTCGTCATCGCTGCCGTAGGGGAAGGTTGGTGCTTCATGATCGACGCGATCTCCTACTTGGCAGTAATCGCCTCCTTGATCGCGATGCATGTGGCAAAGAAGCCGCGGCGCGAGGGTCGCGGCGACATGCTCGAGGAGCTCCGGGCGGGGCTTACTTATGTTTCGCACTCCGTTCCGATGCGGTCAGCCCTCCTGCTGCTCGCGATGGTGGCGACCATGGGGATGCCGTACACGGTGCTCATGCCAGCCATCGCGACGGACCGGCTGCACGGTGGCGCGCATACACTCGGCTTTTTGATGACGGCTTCGGGCTTGGGTGCGCTGGCCGGAGCGCTTTACCTCGCTTCGCGCAACTCGGTATTGGGGCTGGGACGGGCGATGGTCTTTGCGACGATTGCCTTCGGTGCCGGCTTGGTTGCGTTTTCTCTATCGAGGGTTGTCTGGCTGTCCCTGTTGCTATTACCGATCGTAGGTGGCGGAATGATGGTCGAGACCGCCTCGACCAATACGATATTGCAGACGATTGTCGAGGAGCGTATGCGAGGCCGCGTCATGTCCTTCTATACTATGGCCTTCCTCGGCACCGCTCCGATTGGGAGTCTCCTGGCTGGAGTCCTCGCGGCGCGAATAGGCGCACCGATGACCATCCTATTCGGAGGTGCGGCTTGCGTCGTCGCAGGCGCGTGGTTTGGCTGGAGGCTGCCTTCGCTCAGGGCTTTACTTCGGCCCATCTACGTTCAGAAGGGGATCATTCCTTCCTGAAGGGACTCGTTGGTCGATAGGTGCGTGGCGCCAGGAGAAGAACTGGGCGACTGGGCCTCCCCTTCAAACGATCGGCGCCAGTCAGCCGTACATCCTTTGGAGCGTGCACACCGGCTCCAAAATCGAGGTGAGGGATACGTACACGGCGACTGCGCACGACATTTCGCGCGCATCGTTGGTGCTTCACGCCAACGATGCTTCTCGAGAGGAACGCGAGCTTCTTCTTCGCGTACGAAGCGGGGAGCGCGACGCGTTCGGGCGCGTCGTCGAGCTGTATTTGCCGCGGGCGATGTCGCTCGCGATGCGCCTTTTGAGGCATCGTGAGGACGCTGAGGACCTGGTACAGGACGCATTCCTAGCGGCGCTCCAGCACATCGATAGCTTCGATCTGTCGCGGCCGCTCTGGCCCTGGCTGTCGCGGATCATCGTGAATCGGGGTTTGGACGTCGCATCCTCGCGATCGACCCGCTCCGTTGAGTCGCTGCCAGACGATCTCAGCGATACGAGACCGTCGCCAGCGGATGCGGCGGAGCGAGGCGAGATCCGGGATGAGTTTCACCGGACGCTCGCGGCGCTGCCGGAACGGCGCCGGTTGGTGGTTCAGCTTTTCGAGGTGGACGGCTTCTCGGTCGCGGAGATTGCGAAGCTACTGGATTCTTCGCCAGCAACGATTCGCTGGCATCTGCACATGGCGCGTCGCCAGCTGCGCAATGCACTGGCGCCGCTCCGTGGAGGTTGATTGGATGAGATCAAAAGTGTCACGACCGGATCGCGAGCTGGCGAAA
>DATEGN010000541.1:0-3477 GCA_035280125.1 Gemmatimonadaceae bacterium
CGTCGGCAAAGGTGAGGCCGGTAACGGCATACCCGCCGACGAGGCCA
Organism: Gemmatimonadaceae bacterium; assembly: GCA_035280125.1. GTDB lineage: Bacteria > Gemmatimonadota > Gemmatimonadetes > Gemmatimonadales > Gemmatimonadaceae > AG2. The sequence goes on from DATEGN010000541.1 coordinate 48, forward strand.
CTCTCCTTCGTCGCGTCGGTGAAGTGACCGTGCCCATCGCCCAGCCAGAGCTCGAGCGGTCCGCCTAACGTCCCGACGACGAGATCGAGGTTGCCGTCGCCATTCACGTCCGCGAAGGCCGCGGAGAGCGTCGCGAGCCCATCGAGGTGGAGGCCACTCCTGGCGGTCATGTCCGTGAACCGAAAATTGCCGTCGTTGTGATAGAGTGCGGCGGGTCGCTCCAGTGAGGCAAAGAAGAGATCCGGTAGTCCGTCGCCGTCGACGTCGCCAATGGCAACGCCCGCGCCGATGAGGAGATTACGATTCGCTAACGCGTGGGCGTCGGCAACGTCGTTGCGATGTGTGATCCCGGTGCGCCTGGCATCGAGCGCGGCAAATCCGGGCTTACCGCTGGAGGGAACCGGGAGCGCGTGCCAGCGATAGCCGTCCTCCTGGTGCCAGGAAAGGTCCGTCTGATTCCGACAGGCCGCACCTCCGAGCGCGGCGCACAGCAGCACGAGCCGGCGGAGACTCAACGAGCGGGAATCTCGTAGTCCTGCGAAGCGATCATCAGCCAGCCCTGTTTCGACGAGATCCAGGTATCCGTGTAGCGATAGCGGTGCTGGAATGCTCCGCTCTTTCCTCGTCCGCGGACGATGAGTATCCCCGTAACGACCGCGGCGTTGGCATGCACATGCGCGCGCATATCCTCGTTGGCGGCGTACTTCACGGTGTCGGTGCCGATTTGTTCGCCGATGACTTGCTCTTTGTTAAAAGTGCCGCGCTCGTCGGTGTACACATAATCCGGATGCAACGTGCGACGGAAGAAGCCCGAGTCGCGCGCGACGAGCGCTGATGCCCACTGATCCTCGAGACGGAGCAGCGTGCGCGCCGAGCGACTGCTCTGTGCGTGTGCGCCCAGCTGCGGGAACGCCGCGAGCACGGCAAGAAGGAAGTAGCGGCTACGTCTCATCGGTGTTGGTTGGTATGACTGCGTCGGAAAGGTTGGGCATCAGTATCGCCAGCCTTCACTCGAGCCGGCGGGCGCGTGACGTTCTACCTGCGCGGCCATCTTCGGCAACAACTCCTCGAGACTCGGTCCCCAGCAGTGCGGCGCCATCGGCTGATAGACGATCTCGCCATTCCACTTGGGGTTCGTCGTCTTCCGCAAGAACGTATCGAGCATGTGAACGCCCATATTTAGAAAATATGAATCAGCGTCGCCCACGTACACGTTGATCTTGTCCGCGAGCCTCGGTCCGAGCGTTTGCCAGTCGCGCTCGAGGATGTAGCGGAGATCATAGTGATCGCGCCAGTACGCGGCCACGGTCTTGTCGATCACACCGGTGCGCTTGTTCCAGATGCGCTTGGGATAACCGTCCGAATCGACGGGGCCGTACGTTGCCTCCCAGATATCCCACTGGCCGCCCGACCGCGAATGATCGCCTTGCGCGAGCTCGGACCAGTTCTCGTCCTTCATCATCGCCTCGATGTTGCCATCGGGGTGCCGTTGCGACGGACGCTCGACGCGCATCCAGCCGCGATCCATCCAGTACGCGTTGGCGTCGTCGTAGATATTGACGATCTGGTAATAGCGGAAATCGACGCCATCAGGACAGAGCGACCACGTGCCGCCGTAAAAATCAGGATAGAACACCTGATGCGCGAGCGAGATCCAACCGCCCGTCGATCCGCCCGTGAGCAGGCGCGCCCACGGCTCGCCTAACGCGCGAAATCTGCTCTCGACCGCCGGAATGAGCTCCTTGGTGATCGCGTCACCATACGGTCCATTATTCTCCGAGTTCACACCATACGAATCATCGTAGTACGGCGACGGATGCTGGAGCGTGACGAGAATCATGCGCGGGGCGCTGTCGCTGAGCCAATACGTGGTGAAGCTCGCGCCGCGCCCACTCGAGTCGCCAAATCCGCCCGGCGCGCGCAGCGAGAAGTGGCCTTCGTCGTACACGACGGGATAGCGAACATCCGGGTGCTTGTCGTACTCCTTCGGAAGCAGAACGGTGGCGCCCAGATACATGGGATGGCCCCACCATTTGGTGAGAATCGCGCTCTCGATCTTGATGCGACGCACGTGCTCGTTGTCGTTAGGCACCGTCACCGGCGGAATGACCTTGTCGGCAACGAGCCGCACCGCCGCCGTGCTGGCCGGATCCCAGGTGATCTTCACCGGATCGCCATAGATGTTGCCGGGCGACCGCTGCCAGTGCTGACCCTCCCACTGATCCATGTGCATCCAGACCGTGTGTCCGTCAGCGCGGGCGAAGCGGGTGTAGACATTCACGAACGGCTGCACCCAGTACTCGCCGCGCGGCAGGTCGCGAAGACTCTGGACCGGAAAACCGAAGGAGGTCGCATCGATCACGGCGGCCGTTCCGGCCGACAGGGCGTCGACGTTTGCGCCGAAGAGCGGCACGCCGGTCTCGCCAGTTTGGTCGATCGGATTTCGTGGCCCTTTGGTCCGGCTGATAGCCACATACACTCGGCCCGTTATCGGGTCGGCATGTGTGGCCCTGGTCACGACGACTTCGAACCGCTGCGCCGCGAGCGGCGTACGGGCGATTACGCTCCCGCACAACGCGGCGAGCCCAACGAGAGTCATTCGACTGCAAGACTTTGTCATGGCGTAGCATCGGGCGGGAGAAGAGCCAATAAAGTGCAATTGCGTACCAAGCGTCCACAACTGCTAGCTGCCTGAGCCCGTCAATTTTTCCTCATTCACCGTGCCGAGCCGCGCCGCGGAACGATTCCCGCTATTGGACGATGGTGAGGGTCCATATCGTGAGGAGACCAAGATGCAGACTCGTAGCGTTCTATCGATGGTAGCTGTGCTTTGCCTGGTGCCGGCGCTCGCTCGTGCACAGGAAAAGAAGGTCACCTGCTCGGATAACACGATTGTCACATCCGACGCAGCCTGCGCGCATCATGGCGGCGTTCAGAAGCCGGGCGGCTTGAATAAGGTTGGCAAAGAGATAAACAAAGCCGCGATCGACGTGAAGGACGAGGCGAAGCGCACGCCAAAGAACGTCGAGACCGGCGCGAAGACTATGGGACATAACGTTGGTGAGGCGGCCGGCGAGGTTGGCAGCGGCACAAAGAAGACCGCAAAGAAGGCCGGCCATGGAGTCCATGAAGCCGCAGGCGACGTGAGCAAGGGCGCCCACAAGGCCGCTCACCCGCGCACTTACCGAGCGCACTGCACCGACGGCACGACATGGACGGGACACACGAAGAGCAGCGCGTGTAAGGACCACGGCGGAGTCGCGAACTGGTCGTGAACTTCCAAAGCGTGAGCAAGGACAAAAACACCGTGGATCGTGAATCGTGGATCGTGAATCGTGGATCGTGAATCGTGGATCGTGAATCGTGGATCGTGAATCGTGGATCGTGAATCGTGGATCGTGAATCGTGGATCGTGAATCGTGGATCGTGA
>DATEGN010000542.1:0-4172 GCA_035280125.1 Gemmatimonadaceae bacterium
GAAGGAAAGGACCGGGCAAAGGGCGTGCTTGGCCAATGTATGCATCGGACGGTACGGCGGCGAGTTGATCGTGGTTGCAGAGGCGGCCGCCTGACCGCCGAGCCCACATCTTCCGCCTATCTGGCCGCGACACTCAGCGGCGACGTCCCCGAACGACCTCCAGATGGAGCAGGTCTGGGCGTGCGTAGTGGCCGGCGACGTCGAGTGCCATGCGCTCTCCCGAGAGCCGCGCGAGATCCAAGTCAACGAGTATTGTTCGCGCCTCGTCGTAGACCGGCTCCACGATGTATCGGCCGTCGGGACCGATAACGGAGCTGCCGCCTCGCATCACCCATTGGTCCGGAGACCTGACGACATCGGGATGAGGCTCAAGCTCGGGCGGCAAACCTGATGCTCGAAGCAGCGCGCCGGCAGCGACCACGTAACAGCGACCCTCGAACGCGTAAGCGCGACTGGCGAGCTGCAGTTGCTCGTGGGCCGTAGGCCATAGCGCGACATGTAGGTCCTCGCCGCTCTCATGCATCGCTTGCCGCGCGAGCGGCATCCAGTGCTCCCAGCACACCAGCGCCCCGATGCGGCCGTGAGGAGTATCGACCGCGCGGAGACCATCGGCATCGCCCGGACCCCAAACGAGCCGCTCCGTATATGTCGGCACGAGCTTGCGATGATGGTTCAGCAGGCGGCCATCCGGACCGAAGATCAGCACTGCGTTGTAGAGCGTGCCGAGGCCTGGCCCCGCGTCAACGCGCTCGACGACGCCAACGACGAGCGTGACGCTTGCCTCGCGCGCGATCTTGCCTAACTCCTCTGATGCTGCGCTCGGGACGGCGACCGCATTTGCGGCCATGCGGGCGTGTACCGCCTTCACCGGCGCATGATCCCACAAGGCGACGTCGCGGCAGACGTCGAGCCAAACGGGGTATCCGGGCAGCCACGTTTCCGGGAAAACCACAAGCTGCGCGCCGTTGCGAGAGGCCGCCAACGTGCGCTCGCGTGAACGAGCGAGGCCGTCTTCGAGAAGTGGCGCTGGCTCGTCCTGAACGATGGCGATGCAGAGCATGCGTTCGAGAGAATGGGTAAGGATCTGCACAAACTAGACTGAGGGATCGATTACGGTGAGGCCACGGACCTGCGGAGAGATCCGCGTCGACGCGAGTTAAGATTTGCCAATTTGCTCATCGCTCGGGTGGTGCCGTATCGTGAAATGTGCGCCGAACACTCGCCCACTCCGCCAGCAACGTCATTGATCGCATCGCGCGGTTCAACGCGGGACGCGAGCCTGAGCGTCTCGCTCTCAAGTTTCGCGCGATGCGGGGGAGCGCGTTCGCCTTTCTCCGTGCGACGGCGCATCTCTTCTGGGAGGATTGGCACGCGAGCTACCGCGGCCTCGCCGAGGCGCCTCTCGTCTGGGCAACCGGCGATCTGCACCTCGAGAACGTCGGCTCGTTCCTCGGCGACAATCGTCTCGTCTATTTCGATCTCAACGACTTCGACGAGGGGACCCTCGCGCCAGCGACTTGGGAGCTGGGACGCTTTCTGACCAGCGTGCACATCGCCGCCAAGTCGCTCGAAATATCGAACACGGATGCAGGCGAGCTCGTAACGACCTTTCTCGACGCCTATTGCGCCGCGCTCACAGACGGTAAGGCACGCTGGGTGGAACGCGCGGTCGCGACGGGCATGGTCAGAGAGCTGCTCGATAACGTGAAGGGCCGAACGCGAGAGACGCTACTCGATACGCGAACAATCTTTGGACGTCGACGTCGCCAGTTGCGCGTCGATAGTCGCCGTGCGCTCGAGATCGAGAAGCGCGACCGCGAGCGTGTTGCCGCAGCGATAGAGCGATTCGGGCAGTCGATGCCCGAACCACGTTTTTTCAAGGTGCTCGACGTCGCCCGACGTGTGGCCGGAACGGCGAGCCTCGGTGTCCGTCGTTATGTCGTGCTCGTTCGTGGCACGGGTTCACCCGACGGCAACTGGCTGCTCGATCTCAAGGAAGCGCGTCCGTCGGCGCTCACTCCATTCGTTGATTTGGCACAACCGTCGTGGCCTAACGATGCCGAGCGCATCGTTCGCATTCAGCACCGGATGCAGGCAATATCGCCGGCGCTGCTTCGTGCCGTCGAGCTCCATGGCGCGCATTTCGTGCTCCGCGAGCTCCAGCCGACCGAAGACCGTCTCGCCCTCGAGCATTGGCATCGCAAGCTCGGCCGACTCTGCAAGGTCATGACGACCATTGGGCACCTCGTGGCATGGGCACAGCTGCGCAGCAGCTCGCGCGATGGCTCGGCGAGCACCGACGATTTGATTGCGTTCGCCGCGCAACGTCGCTGGCGGCGTGAGCTCGTACGGGCCGCGGCGGACTACAGCAAACGCGTCGAGCGAGATTGGCGTGAATTCAAGAGGGCATCGAAAGAGGTGTCCTAGGTGACCGCTGAACGCAGCGGTCGGAAGAATTCACGAATGTCCTTCGCGAGTAGCTCTGGCTCTTCGAGCGCCGCAAAGTGTCCGCCCCGTGGCATCTCCGTCCAGCGGCGCACTTCGAAGAACCGTTCGGCCCATTCGCGCGGTGGATGCGATAGATCTTTTGGAAACAGCGCAAAGGCCGCGGGCACGTCGCTGCGGCTCTTCCATTCCTTCAGCTTCTGATTGATCCACATGCCGGCGCTCGCGTGCGTAACGTCGAAGTACGGCGCGAACGAGCTGTTGATCGTGCCCGTTGTCCAGTACAGCATGACATTCGCGAGCAGTTCGTCCTTCGTGAAAGCCTTTTCGACGTCGCCGTCGCAATCACTCCAGCGACGGAACTTCTCGATGATCCAACCTGCCAGGCCGGCTGGAGAGTCGTTGAGGCCAAGCGCGAGCGCCTGCGGTTGTGTTCCCTGCACCAAGGCGTATGCGCCGTCGGTCTGCGCGAATTTGCCGATGGTCGCAAGGAATTTCTGTTCGTCCTTGGTGGTGTCGCTTGCCTTCTGAAATGTGTGATAAAACGGCACGTCGGTGAGGTGGATGCCGACAACCGACGGTCCGTGATCACGCGCCATGACCTCGGTGATGAAGCTTCCCCAATCTCCACCGTGCGCGGCGAACTTCGCGTAGCCGAGGACCTCCGTCATCAGCTCGTGCCAGTAGTCGCCGATGTGGAAGAGGATTCCGTCCTTGGTCGAAGGTTCAGAGAATGCGAAACCAGGCAGACTCGGCGCCACGACGTCGAACGAATCGTCCGGATCGCCGCCGTCGCTCGCCGGATCGGTGAGCAGCGGAATCAGCTTCGTGAATCGCAGGAAGGAGTCGGGAAAGCCGTGCGTGAGGATGATCGGGAGCGGATTCGCGCCACGGCCGCGCTCGTGAATGAAATGGATTCGGCGCCCGTCGAGCTGCGTCGTGAATTGAGCGAAGCGATTGATCGCGGCCTCCTGGGCGCGCCAGTCGAAGCCGTGTCGCCAATAATCCACGAGCTCCCGCATGTACGGCACGCTGAGGCCGTGCTCCCACCCGCCGTCGGCCAGCTCCGTAATCCAGCGTGTACGAGCGAGACGCTCCTGTAGATCGTCGAGCACCGCCTGAGGAACGTTGACCTCGAATGCCTGGCTCGTCTCGACCGTAGCGCTGGTATGACGCACCGCACAACTCCTGTAAATGACGTGCGCGCACGAGCGGCAAGTCGCTTGCCAGCGGCGTTCGAGGGTAACGGCACTTCTCCTTTTGTGGTATGTTTGCGGCGCCTTCCAGCCATCGGATATCGCAATGCGCCGAGCTCTCGTCTCGCTTCTGTCCGTGGTGTGCGTCTCCACCGCCCTGGCCCAGAACAAGCCCCGCCAGGAGCTCAAGGAAGCCGCTCCTGAAACGGTCGACACGGTCGTTTATCAAAGACTCAAGTATCGCTACATCGGGCCGGAGGGGAATCGAGTCACGTCAGTAACCGGAGTTTCGGGCGATCCAAACACCTACTATGCTGGTGCGGCCTCCGGTGGGCTCTGGAAATCAACCGACGGCGGAATCCATTGGGACCCGGTCTTCGACAAGCAACCCGTGTCGTCGGTCGGTGCACTCGCGGTTGCTCCGAGCGATCCGAATGTGGTCTACGCCGGCACCGGCGAGCCCTTCACACGCAGCCACATCTCGGCCGGTTGGGGAATGTTTCGCTCGACCGATGCCGGCAAAACGTGGTC
>DATEGN010000543.1:0-4723 GCA_035280125.1 Gemmatimonadaceae bacterium
GTGGCGGCGAGAGCTCGATCGGCATGCGGATGCTCATGGCGTATCCTCCGTCGACAGGATGCCAGCTCGCATCCAGCACGGGTCGCGTCGATCCATCTATTACCCGCACTCGGACGCTACCCTGGCCATCGGCTTCAGGAACGAGCATCCATGCGCTCGCACCACGGCGGTCGGTGACATACAGCTGCACGCCGTCACCATTGATATCGGCGTGTTCGTTGTCGTACGGGTTCACTGCACCGTCGGCGACGAACGTCAGAGCGCCCGTTTTGTGCACGGTAACGTCCAGCGTGAGTTCGTTAGGCATGCAGACGAGATGCAGATGTGCCGTCGGGCGGCCGGCTTCGTCCCACGTCTCCTCCGATCGGCGGTAATCGTCCCTGGCGAGCTCGAAGACGACCGGTGAGCCAAAGCGCAGCTTGCCGAAAGGCCGCGATCGGCGTCTCGATTTCCCTTGCGGCAGTGTTGATTTGCTGATCGTGAGGCCAGCGAGCTGAATCGTTCGTCTCGTGCCATCGACTACGCGCTCGACGCTATAGCCTTCGGGAGTGTGTTGGAGTCGGTCGTGCGACCCATCGCGACGCTCGATCGCCGTGAACGCCCCGCCTGGTTCCAGCCAGATCTTCTCGACGTCCTGGGACCAGCTCCAGACTGTACGCACCCACGATGTCTTGACGCCGGCGAGGACGCGCATGATCAGGAAGGGCTTTGGCTCTTTACCCGGCGCACCGGGCGCGGTAGCGCGATAGAGGATTCCTGGTTCGGACGCGATCACAAAGCCGTCCAGGCTTCTCTCACCGTCGCGAGTGGTAATTCGCGCAACGGTTCGGGCGCCGACAGGGTATCCACGCTGGTCGCGAAGAACGCCTAGCGTATCCTCGAGTTGCGCGATGCCCTCATACCAACGAAGTGTTTCGTTAGGCACCGTCTGACGAACCGTCACTGTGGCGGGATCGATGTGAATCGGCAGATCCATCACCCCTGGCTCGGGCTCCTGCCACACTAGCTCATCGAGGAAGTACTCCGATGTGACGACGAGCGTGCGCGACGCGACGACGCCGGGAAACAGATCGAACGCCCGCGCACACACCCAACCGAATTCACCCTCCTCATCGAAGCCGACGAGCTCACCATCGACGCGCTGTTGCTGGTAACCGTTGAACAGCGGCGCGTTATGCGCGAGGGTGCTCCGGTACCAGTGCAGCGAAGGATCCACATACGACCCGGTGCCCATGTCGTCCAGCCAACGTGTCTCGCCATCGGACAGGAGCACGTTGAGCCGATCGGGATGTCCGTGCCCGCCCCCGGATGCGCCATAGTCCAGCGCCACGTACACGCGTTCACTCGCTCGACGAAAAACGGCGAGTCCCTGCGCGCCAAGGAGCACGCTGCCTAACGTTGCCGACTCGAGCGGTCCGAGCGCCGGCCGAGCGAACAAGAGCGAGCGCCAGCCGAGGTCCGCACGCCCGAGATGTGTGCCGGGAAGATTTCGCTCGACGTCGGCCGTTGATTGTGCCCGACCAGTGTCGCGGCGTGGCACGGCATCCATGTACAGGCGATGCAACACTCCTCTAAGCCGAGCGTCGCCATCCCCCGCCTGACGAGCGAGTCCGAGCTCGCAGAGCTCCGCGAAGCGAGACTGGCGCAGGGAGATTGCATACTGCGAGTCGCGGCGCGACGGAAGCGTCATGTCGGGGAGCGAGCTGAGAAACGGCGTGGCAAATCCCTCCTGAAATCGGGCGAGAAGCTCGGGCGGAAGCCGAACACCGCTCGCCTCGGCCATCGCCACGCCGTACCACAAGCCGCGATGGGCGAAGAGGTGATAGTTCTCGCCTTCGTACCACGTGCCGTCGGCAAGCAGGCCGTTTGCGAGATGATAGGCGACTCCGCTCCCGCCGAAGAGCGCTCGCTCGCCAAGCTCGGCGCGTTCGAGCAGACGGCTGGCCGCGAGCAATGCGGCGTCGTTCCAGACCTGCCGATTCGAGCCGCCCTCGTCGTATGACGCGATGAGCGCGGCGCTCGGCTCGACGATCCGTTCGCGGACGCGCGCACCCAGCGCCGCGTGTTGCGGCCGCCATATCTCGAGAAGGTCGGTGGCAATGCAGAGATTCAGCAGCCAGATCGACTCGAGGTACGTGCTGAAGAAAGGGCGCGTGGGGCCCAGGACGTTGTCTCGATTCGGGTATAGCAGATACTCATCAGCGTAGCGATCGAGCACGGCGGCCGCGAATGAGGCCGCCGGCTCGTCGCACCGAAGGTTCGCGAGTATTGCGCCGTGCACCGCGCGCTCGGCGAGCCACAGCTGATACCAGAAAATCCAAAACCGATCATGTGGCGCGCCGGTATATGTGTTGCCGCAAGAAGGGCAACGATGGCGGTGCGGCGAGAAAGGATCGAATGCGAGTGTCGCGCCATCGCGCGGACAGCGGCCGCCGTCCCGCGATAGAAGTGCCTTTTCGCGAGGGATGTACAATTCCCGCGACATGACGGGCGCGAGCTCGGCAAGCAAGCCATCGGCGAGTGGCGCGAGCTCCGCATTCGCGGTCGCGACGCGTGCACGGAGCACATCGCCCGTGACCAGAAGCGTCATCGACGGATGGCCAGTGAGCGGGTCGGCACACCAATGCTCCACTTCGCGACGGTCGTGAGCTCTCCGCGCAGATCCATGCGAACGTTCTGAAGCCGGGACGAAATCCCTTGAAGCCCACGTGAGTGATAAATCCACGCGACGGGAACATCACGCGCGAGCTGCATCTGGATTGCCATCCACGCGGCACGCGTGTCGCTCGGTGAATGCGCGTTTCGAACCGCGTCAAAAAGCGAGTCGAGTTCGCGAGTGTGGTAGCCGGCGTAATCGAGAGCGCCGCCAGCCTGACGAGTATCGAACATCGCGTTGACGTAGGACAGCGACAGATCGCCAGGAATTCCAGCGACGATCATATCGAACTGTTTTTGCGGCGCGCGCGCCTCGGCGAGAAACCGTCCCAGCTCGACTTGGCGAATGTTGACGCGAATGCCTCGGTCGGCGAGGTCGGCCTGAACGAGCTGCTCGAGCGCGTTGTCGCCGCTGCCGACGGTCTGCAGGTCCACCACGAAGGACCGGCCATTCTTTGCCCGAGTCGCGCCCGCTCGGTGCCACCCGGCGGCATCGAGGAGCGAGTCCGCCGCGCGAACGTCACGCATCGGCTCGGCGGCGTGCGCCATCGGGTTGTCGGGTGGCACCGGGCCCGCCGCTGGCGTTCCGTAGCCGGCCAGCGCGGCCTGCACAATGCGACCACGGTCCAGCGATAAGTCGATCGCGCGCCTCACGCGAACATCGTCGAACGGTGGGCGATGGGTGTTCAGGACCAGTCCAGTGCTGAAGAGCACCGGATATTCGACGATCCGGAGTGATCGATCGCGCCTAACGAGAGGTGCCATCGTTGGGGCGATGCCCGCGACGTCGAGCTCGCCGCTCGCCAGTCCCGCGAATTTGGTCGTCGCCTCGTCGACGACGACGATCACCACGGTGCCCACGCGCGGCGGGCCGCCGAGTGACTGAGGGAAAGCTGGATTGCGCGCAAAAGTCCAGTGATCGCCGGCCCGGCGATCGACAAAACGAAATGGGCCGTTGCCGACTGGCGACAAGTTGAATGGCGCTCGTCGCATGTCGCGACGTGGAACGCCCGCGAGAAGGTGCGCCGGCAGGATGGGCAGCTCACAGAGGACGAGCGGAAAAGCGAACTGCTCGCGCTTGAAGCGCAGCACGACCGTCGAGTCATCGGGTGCCGAGGTGGAGTCGATCGATGCGAGATCGAGGGCGCGCGCGTAGCCCGTTGCCGGGTCGCGCGCCGCATCGATCGTGAATGCAGCGTCGCGCGAGGTCGTCGCGACGCCATCCTGCCACCGCAATCCCCTCACGAGATGGAAGGTGAGGGTACGACGATCCTTCGACCATTCCCAATCACTCGCGGCATAGGGTATCGGCGAGAGCGCGCTATCGTACCGTGCGAGCGTCACGAAGAGCATGAAGCGCTGCACCTGACGCGATAGCGGGTGCACGGTGACGAGGGGGTTTCCACTCTCGAGATCGGCACCCGAAGCGTATACCACCGTATCGGGACGTCGCTCGGCCACACAGGCCGTGAGCAGAAATGCGAAAGGGACGCAGCCACGCGCGATTGACCAGCGCGCCGCTTCGGTCATCTTCAACGCGTGACCTCGACTGGCGCGCGCACTGCTCCACTCTTCGGCCGCCTGGGCGGCGCAATCGTGCTGCTCTGGCTCGTGGTCACCATCACGTTCGTGCTTGTTCGCGTTGCTCCGGGCGATCCGGCGCTGTTCCTCGTTCCACCAACTGCGTCGGCGCAAGATGCTGCGCGATTGCGGGCCGAGCTGGGACTCGACCGTCCGCTGGCTGTTCAATATGCACGGTGGATGAATGACTTGCTGCACGGAAATCTTGGCGAGAGCTTCGCTTCGCGGCGACCGGTGGGCAGCGTACTACTGGATGCAGTGCCCGTATCGCTCTTTCTGGGAGGCACGGCGCTACTGATCACCTTCATCGTCGGTGTGCCGGTCGGGATCGTACAGGCCGCCCGACGTGGTCGGAGGGTCGACCGCGTTCTCACGGTGCTCGCAACTGTCGTCTATGCGGCTCCGAGCTATTGGCTCGCGCTCGCTCTCATCGCCGTCTTCACGTATGGCGCGGCGACGTGGGGCTTCCCCGCTCCGCTGCGATTGC